>JBFGZE010000112.1:0-8248 GCA_041586955.1 Bacteriovoracaceae bacterium | reverse complement strand
CCTTCAAAGGTTTCGCCATTGACACCTAAGATCTCATCACCTTCTTTTAAAGCGACGCCCGGTGCCCGGAGAGGTGAGGTATAACTTGGGACGTAAGATTCGCCTTTAAGAGTTTTTAAAATAATAAAACTTTTTCTAGTGGGCGAGTATTTAAACTTGGCACCGAGGTGCCCAGTCATTTCTTTACGTGAGGGACGGACATAATCGCCACCCCATTCATAACAATGGCCGGTGCCCAGTTCCCCTTGCATCTCCCATAAAATATCGGAAAGTTCCGCGCGAGTGTGGGCCTTTTTAACGAGTGGGAGGTATTTATCATAAACCGCCGGCCAATCAATTTTAGAAAGGTCATCTGTCCAGAAATGTTCTCTTTGAAGGATCCAGGCCTCTTGGTAGATTTGCAGCCATTCTTCTTTAGGGTTAATCTTAAGGCTGATACGATCCAGGTCAATCCAACCATCTTTTTTACTGATTTCATCCCCGTCACTTGGTTTATTATCGCTGGGGACGATTCTAAAATTATGATCACTATAAAGGTAGAGGTATTTTTTATTCGGAGTCAGGTCGTAAAAATCAACATCATTGTGGAATGTTTCGAGTTTTTGCTCTTTTAGGTCATAGCACTTTAATTTAGTTTTAGGAGCGCACGGGTTAAAGGGGCTGATTGGGGTATTTTTGGTTTGAGTAAAGAAAATCTTATCGCTAGTGGCGAGAATATTATTAAGGCCACTGGTTCCAAAAGGAAGCGCTATAATCCGGTCTTCAATATTATCCCAGTCGATGATAGTTTTAGGGACGGTTTCTTCTTTCTTTTTTCTCTTTTTATTTTTTTTGTCATCAGTCTCATCCTTTTTATCGTCGTCTTCTTTCTCCTCATTTTCAAAGGCCTTATTAAGGTCAAGAGGACTGGGAGATTGTTTATCAAGAACAATGGCGTAGGCCTTAATAACCTTTGAAAAGGGAAGGTCGACAAAGGCCTCACTCCAAATGGGATGAAATTCTCTTTTGCCTAAAAAATAGAGGTAGCGACCTTCGGGGTCAAAGCATGGTGAAAAATCCTCATGAATAGGAGGAATAATCAGACGGACGGCCTTTTTCTGAAGGTCAAAGAGGTGGAGGCCACTTGCCCTCTCTTTATCCATACCGCTGACAAAAACCAAATTTCGAGAATCTGGGGACCAGGTCGTATCATTAATTTCACCCAAAAAAGATTGATGGATAAGTTCGATTTTGGAGGAGTTTAAGGTGAGTAAAAATAATTGGGAGCGGTTATTCCCTATGGCGATATATTTGCCATTTGGAGAGGGGGATAAGTGAATAATCTTACCCCAGTCATATTGAGGGGCCACATTTTTAAGTGTTAATTTATTATTATCGATGAGAACTAATTTTTCTTCATTTTCTTGATTGAGTTCAATGGCCAGCCAATGATTTTCTTTTTCCGGTAATGAGATGACATCCTTGTAGCGTCTTTTCTTATTGCCAAGGCGAATATAACCGCCTTCCCAAGGTTCAAAGGTGAATAATTGGCCTCGGGTGATCATCATGATATCTTGGCCATCATTATTGGCGGTGATCGCCTCTAGATAGGGTGATGGGCATTCAAAACGTTCTTTGGCCTGCTGGAAGGGAGAATTTACATCAACGGAGATCTCATCTATCTCAAGGGTATTGAGATCTAAGAGGAAAAGAGATCCTGCGGCCATATAAACGAGTTGATCACCGCAAACATCGAAGGACCGGATATAATAATCTTCGTTATTGGTCAGGCGCTTGATTCCTGTCCCTCGTAAATTACAGGAGTAAATATTGGCATGGCCTTCATAATCCGAAAGGAAAAGAATTCTTCCCTTGTGTTGACGTAAGTTGGTCATTTGATAGGTCATTGATTTTAGAATTTGGCGAAAGCTCTTAAGGCCTTTTGGTTTCACCCAGATTTGCCCAATAGTTCCCCCTTGGTAGCGCTTCCAATGAGCGGGATCGCCATCGTAACGCATAATAATTTGGTCACCGTTTGCGGTGGTTTCCATGCGATTAATCGGACCTAAGTTAATTTCTTTAAGCTCACCGGTATGAATATTGATTTCATAGGTGGTGCTGGGCTGCATGAAGGCACTACCCTTAAGCGATTTAATCAATAATGTATTATTATTCTTCCAACCCAATGGCAGGGTATTATGGCCAAAATAAGTCAGTCTTTTTGGCATCCCGCCAGTTATAGGGAGGAGGTGAATGTCATTTTGTCCACTTGCCGTGGATGCGTAGGCGATAGTTTGACCATCTGGGGAGAGATAGGGGGCCTGGGCCTGGCCATCATCATGGGTCAATCGTTTGGCCTCTCCGCCACTTTTGCCAATAATCCACAAATCATCATCGGTAAGGAAAACAATATGATTAAGAGATAGAGTTGGTCGAGAAAGGTATGTGATGCGCGTCATTCAAACTGTCCTATGGCATGAAAATGCCGTCAAAAATGATCTCAGACGATAACCTATATACAAGGAATTGACAAAAACACAATGATCCTGGAGGATGCCATTTTTAAGAGGAAAAAGAATGATTTATCTGGATTATGCGGCCACTTCGCCCATGAGTGAAATTGCTTTGGACGCATTAATGAAAGCATCACGTGAGTTTTATGCTAATCCTGCTGCCGGCCATAAACTGGGTAAGGCGATGCAAGCACAATTGGAAAAATGCCGTCAGTGCTTTAACGATATTTTCTCCGTTGGGGAGAAGGGAACGGTTGTTTTTACTGGCTCGGCGACAGAGGCCAATAATCAAATCCTCCACCAATTTATAAAAGGCCAGGGGACAATTCACTTATCCCGTGCTGATCACCCCTCTATTGCAAACACCGCCTCATGGTTTAGACCTGAGCGGATGCGATTTTATCAGCAAGCTGGAGGAACGTTCTCTCCGGCAGAAATTTTGGCCGAGATTGAGAATTGCGACGTCGCGGTCATGTGCCTGGTGAATAATACCTCCGGCATCCGCCAGAATGTGGAAGACATGGCGCGATTAATTAAAGAGGCGAATCCTCAGGCCTGGGTTCATATTGATGCCGTCCAGGGGTTTATGAAAGTAGATTGTGACTATACCTGTCCATGGGTTGATTCCTGGTCACTTGCCGCACATAAAATCGGTGGGCCTAAAGGAGTGGGGGCTTTGGTTCTTAAAAATACCAAAAATATTAAGTCGTTTTTAAAAGGTGGTGGTCAGGAAGGTGGCCTGCGCTCCTCGACAGTACCCTTACCGGCCATTTATTCATTTACCGCGCAAGTTGAAGATTTACGAGCAACATCACAGGCCTTAATTAAAGAAGCAGATAAGAAATCAGATTTTCTTAAAAATTTTTTAAATCAACAAAAAGGCATTGAGGTTCTCTTTGATGGACAAAATAAAAGTCCGTTTATTATTAGTATTCTCACTAAGGGGGTTTCATCAGATATTGTGATGAGACATCTTGGTGAAAAAGAAGTCATGGTATCAACAAGCTCGGCCTGTTCCTCTCGAGTTAAAGGGGATAGCGCGGTATTGACCGCCATGAAGCTTGATTCCTCTCTTCATAAAAATTTATTACGGATTAGCTTTGGGTATCAAACGCCCCTTAGCGAATTAGAAACATTTTGTGAGGTTTTTGCCGATGTATGGGAAGATCTCTCTTTTCTTTTATAGGTGACAAAAGTGTATAAGCAATTATTAATAAACGTCGATGAACTATGGCTTAAAGGTAAAAATAGACCCCAATACTTCAAGGCCCTGCGCCAGCATATTCAATTACAAATGAAACGTCTGGGCCAAAAGGGTTATACCATCAAAAATAGAAATCAACGTTTTGTTCTCAATTTTGAAACGCCCTATTCTGATCATGTGATTCCCGCCCTCTTAAAAGTCGCCGGTATCTATACCATTGTTCCTGTGCTTGAAACTGTTTCTGAAATAGACGCCATCAAAGAGGCTGCCCTTGAGGTATGGGGTGATATGAAACCAGGGGAGCTCGTTACTTTTCGTGTCTCCACGGATCGGGCGGATAAGCGCTTTCCCATGCCTTCAATGGAGATTTCACGTCAAATCGGTGGAGCACTCTTAAAGAAATTTGATGGTCAATTAAAAGTGGAATTAAGAAAACCACAACGTATATTACGCGTCCGGGTTACGGCATTTGGAACTTATGTTTCTTGTACCGAATACGAAGGAATGGGCGGCTTACCTGTGGGGACCAGTGGCCATATTATTACTATGCTCTCTGGTGGCTTTGATTCTCCCGTGGCCAGTTATTTAATGAGCAAAAGAGGCTGCCGTCAAAGCTTCGCCTTCTTTCATGCATTCCCTTTTGTTGGTGATGAAGTGAAAGAGAAGCTTCTTCAAATCTTTGGCAAATTAGCGGAATACCAAATGGGTTGTGAACTCTATGTCATCCCCTATGGTGAAATTCAAAAAAAATTGGCGAAACTGTGTAAGGAAGAATACCGCACCATTTTTTTCCGCCAGTATATGGTTTTTGCGAGTAATCTTTTAGCGAGAAAGCTAAAGGCCCGGGCCCTTTGTACTGGGGATAGTTTAGGCCAAGTATCTTCACAAACTTTAGGTAATATGGGAGAGCTCAATAAATATTCTGATCGTATCATTTTAAGACCTTTAGTCGGGTATAACAAAAGAGAGATCATTGCACTATCTAAAGTGGCAGAGACTCACGATATTTCGATTATTCCCCATGATGATGCTTGCAGTCTTTTTGCCCCGAAAAAACCAATTATCAGACCAGATTTTGGTTATTGGGAAGATTTTGTGAAAGAGAACCCTATGTCCGAGGAACTTGAAGAGTGTGTTAATAATGCGCAAATTTATTATCTTGACCACTCTGGTAAAGTTTCCTTGAGGGAGAAAACCTTCTAATATAGTTATACTAATTGCCCCCTTTTGTGAACTTTTGATGGCATTTATGATAAAAGGGTAGAAGAATTATTAGGAGAGTTCATGAAATATCTTTTGAGTGCCCTTATTGCCATTTTCATTCTTACCATAACCCATGGTTCTCAAACCATGGCCAGCCGAGAAACATTAATCGGTTATCGGATCAAGGATGCTCTGGAGCACTATCATTATAAAAAACAGAAAATTAATGATGATGTATCAGTTAAGGCGTTTGATCAGTATTTAAAAAATATTGATTACTCAAAGGCATTTTTAACCCAGGCACAAGTTAAAGAATTAAGAAAATTTATGTCTCATATGGACGATGAAATCATCAGTGGTAAATACCCTTTAGTTGATAAAACGATTGAATTTATGACTATTCAGGTAAAGAAGGCCGAGGCCATTAGAGTCGAGCTTTTTAAAAAAGAATTTAATTTTGCTAAGAAAGAATCAATTGAGCTTGACCCTAAGAAGAGAAAGTTTGCAGCCTCTGAGAAGGAGTTTAAAGAACAATGGCGTAAAACGTTTAAAAGCGCAGTCCTAGGTCAGTATATTTCTTATATTGAAGGGCAAAAAGATGAAAATGACACACAGAAAGTGAATAAGAAAAAGAAAGCAAAGAAAGCAAAGAAAGTAAAAGGTGCTAAAAAGATGACTGATAAGGAGATGCGGGCCAAGGCCCATCAGTCAATTTCTAAGAAGTATGAGAAATTATTTAATCGTATTCTTACTGACGAGAGAATCGCTCACCTTGAAAAATTCTATAATGCCATCGCCACAATTTATGATCCTCATACAGTTTATTTACCGCCAAAGAAAAAAGAAGATTTTGACATTGATATTTCAGGTTCGCTTGAGGGGATTGGAGCTGTTCTTCAAGAAGAGGGACCTTATATTAAAGTTGTTAAGGTTGTCCCTGGTGGAGCGGCCTGGCGACAAAAGGGCCTAGAAGTTGATGATATTATCTTAATGGTGGCGCAATCGGATGGGGAGCCGGTTGACTTAGTTGATATGCGGGTTGATGATGCTGTGCGCTATATTCGTGGAAAGAAGGGAACTGAAGTGCGCTTGACTGTTAAAAAGGCCGACGGCACAAGAAAAGTAATTCCCATTATTCGTGATGTTGTTCAGGTTGATGCTAGTTACGCTCAATCATCACTCTTAACAAGTAAAAAATTAGGTCGAAAGATTGGTTATATTCACGTCCCTAAATTTTACCGCGACTTTGGAAAAGGTGACCAGAATTGTACGAAAGATGTGAGAGATGAGTTACGTCGCCTTAAAGCGCTAAAGGTAGATGGCATTATTTTGGATTTACGGAATAATGGTGGCGGCGCCTTAGAAGATGCTCGTCAAATGTCTGGTCTTTTTATTAAAGAGGGACCGATTGTTCAAATTAAAAACCATACTGGAAAGATTGACGTGCTTCGCGACACCGATTTTAATGTAGAGTTTGACGGACCATTGATTGTCATGATCAATCGCCATTCGGCCTCAGCGTCGGAAATTTTGGCAGCGGCCTTACAGGACTACGGACGTGCAATTGTTGTGGGTGGTGAATACTCTCATGGAAAGGGCACTGTCCAGGCGATTTTAAACCTAACCCAAGATCGTATTGCAAGTCTCTTTGAATCCATTGGTGCCTTGAAGGTCACGATTCAAAAATTCTATAGAATCACTGGTAATTCAACTCAGTATAAAGGGGTTACTCCCGATGTGATTCTTCCAGATCCTTTGGCCTATTTGGAAAATAGAGAGCAAGACTTGGAGTATTCCCTTCCTTGGGATGCTGTTAAAGGTCTTCATTTTGAGACATGGAAGCAACATAAATTTGATATTCCTTTACTTAAAAAAAGAAGTGCAACTCGGGTTAAAAAGAATAAAACCTATAAGAAGCTTCAAAAGGCCGTTCAGTATTATATCGAACGTAAAAAAGATACTGTCGCTTCTTTAAATAAGAACGACGTTCTCGCAGAAGATAAGAAGAACCGTAGTTTAACAGAAAAATTTAAATATGAATTTAAAAATCCAGATCTAGAAGTTTCAAATTATGAAGGATCATTGAAATCTCATCAGAAAATTCGGAAAGAAGATGAGAAGCATTGGGCCTCAGATTTTAAATTGAGAAAAGAGGAATGGGTTAATAAGCTTCAAAGTGATATTGGGCTTGAAGAAGCTATGTTTGTTATGGATGATATGATCAAAACAATTCAAGGCAAAAAACTTAGTATGGTGAAAAAATGATCGATAATTCAGAATTAATGCGACTGATGGAAAAATTGGAAAATTTGGAAGACGAGCAATTGGCAGTAAAGCTCCTTAAAGCTTTGAATGACAAGAGTAAGCATATGGGTCAATTAATTCTGAATCTTGACCCTAAGCTCGATCATGATACTTGGAAAAAGAAATGTGATGCAGCTAAGGCAGACTTAGATCAAGTGGTGACAGAAATAGATTCACTATGAGCCACGATGACGAAGAGTATAATTTTAAAGTGGATCCAAAGAAGGGGAAAAAGACCTCTCTTGAGGGTGAAAGGCCCAAGCGAGAGCACCAGAAACCTCTATCAAAAGAAAAAACGATTAAATTAGAAGCTCCTAATCCCAATCCTAAAAGGAGCCGCTCTGAGATGGCGCGACAGGAGCGAGAACAGGAATATCTCGAAGTTATTCAATCGTGTGCTCAATGGCGTCGTTATGGCGCGGGTGTTATAGATATTGGATTTATCCTTTATGGAATATGGTCCCTCCAGCCTTTCCGCCAGGGGATTTGGAAGGGGCTTGAAGACCTCCTTACTGAGTACGGTATTGACCAACCTTTTGACCCGGCCACCATTTTACCGTGGCTGCCTTTGCTTTATTTGATTGTTTTGAATATCATTTTGATTGTGATTCCTAGTCTGATCTGGGAAAAAACCCCTGGGAAATATATTTTTGGCACGGCCCTCTGCTCTATCACTAATGATCATGATATTAAGTTTGGTAAAATTTTTATGCGTGAAATGTTTTATAAGCCGCTGACTCTCTATAGCTTAGGAGGTCTTTGGAAAGTCCCTTATAAGGGGACTCACATTCCTTTACATGACCGTTTGAGTTCTCTTACTACTGTTCGCTAAAAGATTAATCGGTAATCCAACAGCTTTGCTCCTCTTTTTTTTGCTGGCGGCATTTCTTTATCGCTTTGAGGCAGGCCCTACATGCTTTGACAGAGGGGTTGCTACGCCAGCGAATCTTTTTTTGTATAAAATCAGGATATGATTCATCTCCTCTATCAGGATCAACTTTTCCCTCGGATGGTTTGCTGATACAGACGCCATTATAGAAGGGCT
>JBFGZE010000111.1:0-8352 GCA_041586955.1 Bacteriovoracaceae bacterium | reverse complement strand
CGTCGCAATTGCGCTTAAAGAAGCCATCCTTAATAATAGAATTTGTGTTTTTACATGATTTTTTCGGGCAGCATAGATTCATACTAAGCTAAGAGCAATGCTTACCATGGTTCGTTATGTATAAGTATCCAAAAACATAAAACATTGGAGAGAGAGAGGTAAATTTTTTATCGAAGTTTCAACACCATTTATATGGCCCAGTTGTTAAGGCTAAAGATTGCCCATTTTACATTTAATAGGTCCGTGAAAAAGGTCTAATTCGCCTTCTTCACTATAACCTTGATACTCTGACCAATTCGACTTAGGCAAAAGAGCTGAATACTCAGCGCGGTTCCCCTCTTCGGCATAAAAATTAAGTTTGAAACCCTCTTTAAACTCGCCGTCATCGTGAATCATAGCGGCAACAGAATATTCATTAAACTCATTATAAGTCGCGAAAAGGTGTGAATAAATAAGAGTTTCTCCTGTCCCTTTATTCTTTACAATCATTTTACCGGTCATTTGAATATCATTCATCCCCTCTTCTTCAACAATGCCAAAAGAAGCATCCTCGATTGTTAAGTTATATAAATGATCTTCACAAATAAATTGTGGGGCCGCGAAAAGGTTAAAAGAGAATAAAAATAATAATGCCGTTCTCATAGGACTCCCTCGGTATCAGTTATTTAATTAAAGCACTTCTAATTCATAATAAAATGAAAGAAAAGAATTATTATAAAAGGATGCCTATCTCAAAAATAGATAGGTCGTCAAAACTCATGTTCATATTGGTTCTATTTAACACAAATAAAAGAATTGCTGACCCAAAATACGGCCATTCACCTGAATTTCCAGCAGATGCTTCCCCGCATAATGTTTACGTGTGGTGATCTTTTTAAAAGAATGTTTTTTTTTCAAATGAAACCGCTCGCCCTCTTTCACTTTCAGGTCTTTAAAACGAAATACCTTAGGTGATAATTGGCCATTCTTTTTACGGAAATGAATAATATAATTGACGATCAATTTCTGCTCTTTCTTGCCTAAAAATTGTAAATCCAAATAGATATCAAAGAATTCACCGACTTTAATTTCACTTGAGGAAAGACTCAATTTTTTGAGATTTATTTTAATTTGTGGTGAATACCCATTGAGTCGCAGCGCTTTTGAATGACCTTGTTTTAAAAGAGTGCGAGTCGCATGGCGGATGGGCCAAGTCATGTCATCGCCACCATCTTTCCAGACTTTAAGGGTGTCCAGCGCTAGAGTAGCATTATGATGGGAAATATCATTCATATGATTGGCGACCGAACGCAAAACATATTCATCGGGATCATTTTTAAGAGAGTTCAGAAGGCCAATATTGCGCTCTAAGTTGGACAGAATAGACTCAACTTTCACCCCCCATGGCAAATTAGGTCGCGTCCCTTCACTCACAAGACGGCGTACATGTTTATTCTTATCCCGAGACCATTTCTTTAACAAGGCATAAACTTGTTTATCGTATTCACGAATAAAAGCTCGGATCGCAAACTCCGCTGTAAACCTTTTGGTCATTTCGTAAAGTGCGGCCATAGAGGTCTCAAAATAGTCCAGGCCATAATCTTCCACAAATTGGGTTAAAGGCCATACCATAAAGCCGCTAAGCCCATTATCACAATCCCCCTGCCATTCACTATTTTCGTGACTGGCCTCCGGGGCTAAAGAGTTGACCAAAACTTCAACCGCTTTTTCATAATTATCAGGTAAGTAATTTTTAAGCTGGGAGGAAATCAAGCGCACCCGGTCTTTCATTTCTAATTGCGCCAATGTTGATAGGATATTTTTAGCAAACTCTCGGTGCTTAAAACCAGGGTATTGACTTTGAATAATCTGTGCCATCCCCATTATGCTTTTATCGTTATAGAGATTCTTAAAGGGCTCCAATGGTACCTCTTAAAACATAAAGCAAAATGTTAATCACTTATGAAATTAATCTTATCGCATATCTTTTTTTGCCCGAACATAGAATTACAAAAAACCTAAAGGTCTTGCTTGCCCTTTCTCTCCATGGCAAGGCCCATCAAAGCCCTCCACCATTGAAATCATATCCTCAGGACAAATATCGGCGCAGAGGCCACAATTAATACAGGCCAAATAATTGAGATGAATCATACGTCCACGTAAGCTTAAACATTGAGTCGGACAAAGCTCAATACACTTTTGGCAATCATAGCAAATTTCATCCATTCGCCCGGCATCTTCCACCACAGGTGTTAAGGTTTTAAAAGAAAATATCGCGGGTTTACGCCGCCCCAAACGATAAAGTTGCCAACGTAAGGCCTGAAGCCGTACCCGCAAAGAGTTGCCAAACGAGCGCGATAAATACCGTTTTTTACCAATAATCATCGGTCTAACTCCTCGGGAATAATATTGAGGGATAAAAATGAAACCACGGCATCATCCCAAAAATGGTTGACCATTTTTTTCTCAAAACTTTGAAGTATAGGAAAGGAAGTGGAACGGATTCTCATGCGATACGGGTTCTTTCCTTCTTGATAATCCAGAAAAAATCCCAATTCCCCATTGGCCACCTCTGTAAAAGAATAATGATTTTGGGCACCGCGATTTTTCAATTGTCCCTCAAGGTCAGTCACAATATCAAAGTCAGTCGATAAAGGACCAAGCGGTAAATTCTCAAGAACTTGCTCGATAATGATAAGAGACTGCATCACCTCTTCTATCCGAACTAAATAACGTGAATAGGGGGTGCCATCGACTCCTAGTGGCACCTTAAAAGGTACTTGATCATAAAAATAATATGGAGAATTCTGTCTTAAATCGTAATTAACACCACTGGCCCGTAAAGTCGGTCCTGAAAATCCCCAATTGAGTGCTTCGGGAGCAGTATAAGCGCAAACTTTCATTCTCTTCATAAAGCTTTGGGAACCTGTCAGACACAAATCGATTTCCTGTGCCATTTCTTTCGCCGTTTCAACGATATGGCGTAAATGGAAGAACCATTTATCTTGAACCTTAGGGCCAACTCCACCGACTTTAAGAATAACCCCACCAGCTTCCCTTTTGGCCCGTATTAAGGTCGTCATAATAAGGTCGCGCAACGCAATCGCGCGTTCAAAGACCATCCTCTGTTCTCCCTCCAGGGCACAAAGAGCAATATTCCGCGCATGATCAGCAACTCTTGATAATTCTTGAATAATCATACGAATCGCCATGGCGCGGTCAGGTATGCTCAGTCCCAATAATTCTTCAAGACATTTGAGAAACCCAATATGATAAGCGGCACCGGATTCATAAGAGAGGGTCTCAATACGCGGACCAATATGAGACATCGGCTGTTCTTCACACCATTTTTCTAGGCCTTGATGATGCCAACCAATATCAAGAAAAACCTCTTCAACCTTTTCACCTTTAAGCCATAAACCAATCCCCTCCTGGGAACGAATAGCGGGGTGACATGAACCTAATTCTTGATAACGATAATCATCGTAGCTTTCAAAGCTGGCGGATTCACCATTTTCTTCCGGCAGTATAGGAAAAGGATGCTTTTTGAATTTTTTTAATAAAGGGTTCGATCTCATTTCACGCGGTAATAGCAAGGGTGCATGCATGGTACCGACTTCAAAAGAGACACCTAGCATTTCCTGTAATTCTCTTTCGTACCAAATGGCGCCTTCCCATAATTCACCAACCCCTGGCAGCCGTTCTTTTTTCTTTAAGAAGGTTTGTACCACCACTCTCTCACTCGTTTCTAAGCTAAGAAGGTTATAGCGGATCAGGAATTTTCCCTGCTCTTTTAATACATGTTCATCTAAATCGAGACCCCATATATCAAGCAGGACAGGGAAGCGAAACTCATGCTTTAACTCAAGTAAAGTATTTTTTAATTCTGCTAAATCAATTGTCAGATAACTCAATTGATTTGTATGGCGCTTAAACTTTTGTTGATATCGGTCTTCAGGCCTCATCGGTGATTGACTCCTCTAAGGTACGGGAGGCAATCACGCCACCTCGAATTCGGTCGCGTAATAATTCAAGTCCTTTTAATACTTCTTCGGCACTTGGAGGCATACCGGGAATATAAATATCAACGGGTAAAAAAGACTCCCAACCAATGACCGCCCCATAGGGAGTTCGCCCCTGAGGGTCAATATGATACCCTAGGGCCATGACCCATTTAGGCGCTGGCATTTGATCATAAACTCTTTTTAATTCACGTAATAATTTGGGGTTAAGAAAGCTTGGTATAATAAGAAGATTGGCCTCAGAGGGGCCGTATTGAATGACTCCACCGCCTTCGTATTGAACAATATCTGATTTTTGAAAAAGGCTTAACAAGGGCGCCACATGGCAGCCGCTACCAAAAATAATAGGCCTTAATTTCAATTTTCTCTGAAAAATTCGGTTTTTCACATCAATTCCTTAACTCATAGCATTCTAAAATAGAATCATGGGGATTGTCCACGACCTGATGAGTTAAAAGATTGAGCATTTAAATTAAAAAATCAATCATGACTTTTGCGGGCCGCTTTAAATTTTAATTGATTCCAGCTGATATCATGAGGAAAAATTGGTCGTTGCCAAAGATTTTTTTCCTTGCGCTTTCCTTCGCACTTTAATTTTTTATTATCAAAGTGCACCCAGGAATAGATTTTTTCCTGACTACCACCGAGCCCATCATCATATTCCACAAAAGTATAACTTTCACGCGCAGAAGTTCGCAATGCCGCCATCGTCGCAATACCACGATCAAAGGCGAGGTTTAGACTTTTATTATTGCAGACACCACGATCTTTCTGCGTATAAAACCGTGTACCATTTGCTTGCAAGGGATTTTCAATCCATCCGTTTTTATTACAAAAATAATGATATCCCAATCTCTCTAAATTAAAATAATTCTGAACCATGGCAAAAAACCAAAACCGCTCGTGCCCATCTCGCAAATTCGCAGGTCGCACAAAGCGCGAACAAGTCTGAAAACGCTGGCCATATTTTTGACTAAATTGATTAAAGAAATGAGTGAAATCGCGATAGGACTTTTCTTTCTCACCCATTGATTTTTGAGAACCTTTCAGGTCAACGGGCTTCCCTCCCTGCTTGTACATTTGAGAGGAATGACTCCATAAATAATCATAAAGTTTATAACAGCCGGCGCGCATTTTATTCATACGCTTAAAGTCAAACAAATGGCCCTTGCTCATAACATATTTAAGGGCCTCTTTCCCATCAACTTCACCTAAGTTGCGATAGGCAGGCTCTGATATGAACTTAGTCAATTGACGGCCATCACCATTTTCTAAAAATGCTAAACTTTCCGGCCAATTCACTATTTTCTTTAGATCCGCGAGGTTTTCAACAGACTTTAAGGCCGGGTCCTTACGACTTACCGCAATTAATAAAAGAGACGATTGCCATTTCCTTGCCTGATGACAGGGAAATTTCTCACAATATTGCCGAACAATACCACCAATTACTTTGACTCTTTGTGAAAAAACGTCACCAGGCCGGCCTTCTCTTAAATAACGACGCTTACCATAGACTAAAACCTTTTGAGGCCTACCATCGTGCCCGAGCAGCCGTGGAACAATTCCCAGGGCATAAGGAGGCCTTGCAATGCGGCCTTTATACTTGTCCCAAACATCTTTTTGTTCACAATATCGGTAAACCTTAAACCGCTTACCTGAGAGTAAATCAAGATCATAGCGAAAAGCGCTACCTTCAGGAGCGGTGATAAAAACATTAATCCCATTATCATTTTTACCGGGAAATGGTGCGAGATCAAAAAAGGCGTGGGCCTGGTAATGCCCTTCGCGATCCAGAAAACGATAGTGCTTAGGGGCCTTAAACCAATTTGGTTTGGCCAAAATAGGCCCCTCCTTTTTATTAATAGAGGCAGAGCAGCCAAAAAACAGACTCAATAACAATACCAAATTAGTTGATTTCATTTGACAGATAAACCTAATATAGTTCACAATCATCTCCACAATCATTCATGCCCGGGTGGTGGAATTGGTAGACACAAGGGATTTAAAATCCCTCGGCCTTTACTGGCCGTGCGAGTTCAAGTCTCGCCTCGGGCACCACATCTTCTCCAATACACATTAACAAATTCTATGATATCACGGTGACCCATGCTGTCAAAACGACATTTACAGGATTTTGTCCACCGTTTTCTTTAAATTTTGGACTTTGTCACAAAATTACAGATCTTTTTTCTTTTATTTTGCCTTTTAATTTCAATGGTAGAAAACTATCCCTTGTCAGCTGAATTGTGTGTCTTTATCCAACTGACAAGGTAACGGTATTCGTTCCTCATTGTTCCAACCACCTGATGAGAAACGATATAAGAAGCAATGCTTCCCGAATTAAAAGCATATCGGGAGCATTGCTTTTTTTTTTCCTTGCCCACCCATTACAACTTAATGTTTAATAGTACCCTCAAGGATGAATGGATGACTAGCGAGCAGGGATCTCGAGACATTTCTAATCACGATATCGATGAAGCACTTAAAGAACAAGTCGCGCATGACCTCTCCCAAAAAATAGACCAATTCAAAAGCCCCTCTAAAGGACTCAAGCAATTGGGTCAGATGATGGGTATCCATGATAAAACCCTCAAAAGACTAATCGATAAACAAAATAGGCCCAATTATCAAACACTCCTTAAAATTTACCGCTGCCTTCTCAAGACCCAAAAGGATAATGTCGTTTGGGAAAAGGCACCAAAGATAGTCCAGGAGTTTTTCAAAAAATCGGCCTTTCACCCCCCGACCTCCCAGATTGATTATGAAATGGATGTGGAGAAGGAAATTGTTAAAAACCCGGTGTTCGCCGAAATTTACTTTCTCTGCGGAACTGGTGGTATCACTCGCGAATATATACGTTTTCAATTCGGCCAAATGGGAGATGATATTTTTGAAAAAATGATTGAGGAAGATATTATTTGCCCCAAAGATCACCATAAATTTGAATTGGGAAACAAGAGAGCGACACTCTCTCCCGAAACCATTAAGCACCTCGCCATCCACTTCATGGAAACATTTGCGAAACCAGAATTGAATGATCAAAGTGGTGCCAACTTCTTGGCCCTCTACGCTCAAGGTGTAAATCAAGAAACTTATAATTCCTGGATTAAAATTGATGAAGAGGCAACGCGCAAGAAAATAGAATTGGCGCAAAACCCTGATAATCAAGGTGACATACAGGCCTTTACAGTTTTAACCACAGAAACATTTCGTCGACCAAGGAATAAGGGACATTAAAATGAGAGCGATCCTCACAGTATTTATTTTCACGCTTCTATTGAGCTTATCCGCAGGTCAATTACATGCCAATGTCCATATAAACGGTGACGGTATTGGTGGCAATTATGGCGGCTCAAACATCTCTTGGAAAGACATTATGGATGACCCGCGCTTCATCACTGACTTTCCCCATTATAATATTAAAGGAAAATCTATCCCCTATAATGAGTTATGCTTGATCAACGATATGCTCGTCAGAAATGTTCACCCAGTGCGAATTAATGAGGACGATGAAGACGCCCCTCTTTGCTATATAACAGAAGATACGATTCGCGGCCATCGTGTTTGCACGGAGCGCACAGTCGAGGGTTGCGCCCGCTGGGGTTATTTCGAGGAAACTTATATTCCTAATAAAATGGTTCTCACTATTTACGTTGAAGATAGCTATTACGGCACCATGAGGAAGGCCTTTAGCAAATCCTATAGTCTACCTCATTGTGCGCCGGCCATCCCTGGAATCGAATTTCTAGGCGACGAGGAAATCAATCCTTAGAAACATATAAAATAAAAACAGAGGGGCGCCTTTCATCCCTTGGCCAAAAGCTTCGACTAATGAATAAGCTATTTTAGGAACAGATCCCTTGATACTCGTAAATTTTTTCTCGGATAGAATTGGCGCCCTTAAAAGTGGCCATGATATCGCTGCTTGATGGAATCAGAAGAGTTATATTCAAATTCCGCCTTGTGGTCATTTCATAATAAAGAACATCTTGTTGGCCGGTAAAAGTTTTCCTTTTGCTTCGGCAAACACCATCGCGGTCACAAACCTTAATGCGCCTTTGATAAGTACAAAATTCGCGATCCCATTTCTTAGGGCCTCTTTTCTCTCTGGTTTTGAGCAGTCCTTGGACGTCATAATTTTGTCTTACCTGGTCTGCCGTTAAAAAAATCTCTCCATTTTCACGAGGCAAACGTGTGCCCGAGGGAATACGGAATTCGAACTTTCTTCTCTTTCCATTAATTTTTAATTTTAAATAAAATCTTTTTTTAGATTTAAAGACAATAGTTCCGCTATGGTCCCCTCGACCAATTTCGCGCGTTCGTCCATCTTTATCTTTTAAACTAATCGACT
>JBFGZE010000110.1:0-8633 GCA_041586955.1 Bacteriovoracaceae bacterium | reverse complement strand
TACTTCGCAAATTCCATCGTGTATGTGGCCTTACCAGCAGACATGGAACGAAGGTCGTTAGAATAACCAAACATTTCAGAAAGAGGTACTTCAGCGTTAATGATCACTTCCCCACCTGGATCAGTTTCAGAACCTTGAATCATCCCACGACGAGATGAAAGGTCGCCAATAACAGAACCTTGGTATTCATCAGGAGTTGTCACTTCAACCTTCATGACTGGTTCCATAAGTACTGGGTTTGCCTTATTGATTGCTTGTCTCATCGCCTGACGAGAAGCGATACGGAAGGCCATATCTGAGGAGTCAACATCATGGTATTTACCATCTTGAAGGAAAACTTCACAGTTAATAACTGGGAAGGCCGCAAGAGGACCTTTATCCATAATATCTTCGAAACCTTTTTCACAGGCACCGATAAATTCGGAAGGAATTGATCCACCTTTAATTTGATTGTGAAATTTAAAGACTTGATCTTCTTTATCTTTATCTTCATCAGCGAGTGGACGAAGGACACCAACAACTTGACCAAATTGTCCGGAGCCACCTGTTTGCTTCTTATGAGTATAATCAAATTTCGTCTCTTCACGAATTGTTTCACGGTAATTCACCTGAGGAGCACCTACCTGAACATCCGCACCGAATTCACGCTTAAGACGTTCAGTGTAGATTTCAAGGTGAAGTTCACCCATACCAGCAATACGTGTTTCACCTGACTCTTCATCTGTGAAAACATGGAACGTTGGATCCTCTTTAAGGAATTTAGCAAGACCTTTAGACATTTTCGCCTGGTCATTTTTATCTTTACAAGAAATAGAGAGCTCGATCACTGGAATTGGTACATGGATCCCTTCAAGAGAAAGATTAAGATCATTATCATTACCAACAAAAGTATCACCGGAGGCACAATCAACACCAACAAGGGCGATGATATCACCGGCATGAGCGGAATCAATATTTTCTCTATCGTTAGAGTTCATACGAACCATACGACCGATACGTACTTTTTTACCAGTTCTAGTATTATAAACAGTCTCTCCTTTATTCAGAGTACCGCGATAAATACGAGTATATGTCAATTGACCAAATTGCTCATCAGTAATTTTGAAGGCCATGGCCAAAAGGTTTTCAGCAGGGTCAGGATTAATGGTAATAGTCTCACCATTATTAGCATCGACAGCAGTTGGTTTCGCACAAGTCAATGGCGATGGAAGGTACCGAGCAACTGCTTCTAAAAGAACCTGAACACCTTTATTTTTGAAGGCAGAACCCATGAATACAGGTGTTAACTGTAGAGATTGAACACCAGTTTTAATACATTTATGAAGTTCTTCTTCTGAAGGCTCATTCCCTTCTAGGTAATTTTCCATGACTTCGTCATCGTACTCAGCAACCTTATCGATCATTTCAGCACGAAGCTCTTCCATTTTTTCAACGAGATCTGCAGGACATTCTTCAACACGAATATTCTCACCATTCTCACCATCAAAGTAATAGGCCTTCTTAGTGACCAGATCGACAACACCTTCGAACCCGTCTTCTGCGCCTATAGGCATTTGCATAAGAACAGCATTATGGTTGAGTTTTTCAACCAGAGCATCACGCCCGTTGTAAGCGCTAGCACCCATACGGTCCATTTTATTTAAGAAAGCGAGTCTTGGAACATTATAACGCTTCATTTGTCTATCAACTGTAATAGATTGAGACTGAACACCTGAAACAGAACAAAGAACGAGGATCGCGCCATCAAGTACACGAAGAGATCTTTCAACTTCAACGGTAAAATCAACGTGGCCCGGAGTATCGATGATATTAACACGAGTATCTTTATCAACACCGTCGGCGAAAGTAGTCCCTTTATTTTCAAGACCCTTCCAGTGAACAGTAGTCGCGGCGGAAGTAATTGTAATCCCTTTTTCTTTTTCAAGTTCCATATGGTCCATCTTGGCACCATCGCCACCACCACGAACATCTTCAATTTTATGAATCATGTCACAGTAAAAAAGGATACGCTCAGTTAAAGTCGTCTTACCTGAGTCAATGTGGGCCGAAATACCAATGTTCCTGGTCTTCGCCATAAGCTTGTTGTTAATCATCCTCGTTCTCCAAAATTTTGGTTAAGCAATTGGTTTTATAGCTCTAATAATATGAGGGCATATTAGTGAAAGAACTAGCATGAGTCAATATTGCGCGGAAATTAATCATTGCCACTGTCTAATTTTTGGGCTATTCGCTTTTTACTTAATTTTTAGCGGGAGTGTCCAGGCCATGAGTCGAGATGATTTGAGCAAATCAGACTTATATGAATCGGTTAAAACCTTGATCGAAACAGAACATCCACATATTCATTTGCCTCAACAAAAACTATATACCCTCTTCAGTATTAGCTTTCAATATATGCTTTTTCGCTCCACCAAAAAGCCAGGTTCGTATTTAATTCGGATTGAAGATAGTCAATTGGCCGATAAATTGGCCCGCAAGTCCAAAGACCTATCCACCCGACGCTTTATGCAATCTCTCTTATTACCACGTAAAATTAAATTTAATAAAAGTATGTTTTACCTCGACTTTTTCCATATTGGCTCCTGGGCGCTTACCGCCGAAATACCACGAGAAAAGTTCCAAGGTGCTTTAATTGTCAAAAACGCCAACAATAGGCCAATGATGGAGCTAGAGGAAGATGGCGAAGAAGCAGTCACAAACGCTTTCCCCCCTAATTACTATCTCGAATCACTGCTCGAGTTTATGCCAAAAACAATTACAATTGCTTATGAACAAGATTTTGGCGATGAACTCAAGCAAGTCAATTTTCCCTTTATCAAAAAAGAAAAAGATCGTATTGCCAATGGAGTAACGATTTCACGTGAAATTGACGTGGATAATTTAGATTAATCAAACTATATCCAACTTTTTGGCGATCAGACTAGGGCCCCATTCTGCCAAAGGGTAGCGGCCAGAATATGACTCAGAAGGAACTTTCCTCCACGCTCCAGGAGGCCCTGGTGCATTTCCGGGATCTAGCGATAACGTTGCCTTTTCAAGCGCCTTAAAGCCCTCTTTGTTTTGCGCCTTCAATTGCTCTAAACGATCAATAATGAGCTTGTTTTGAGTGTGGTTCATTTGGGCCAATTTATTAATTCCAGGCACGTCTTCCTCTTCATAAAAATGGATATAAGACTTATCGGCTGACTCAGACATTACTTGAGCTTTTCTCTCTAATTAATCCTGATTCCTGCCACTTAAGAGAGGCCCTGGGCGTTTTGTTCACTATAGATAACATAGAAGAGATAAAGAGATACTCCTATTCAGGACCTCTGGGAATTGGTCAAAAGGTAGGATGGGTGAAGCGACACAAAACGCATTCCAAGGCATCATTATTGGTGACCAACCATTTCACTTACCTATTCAGCAAATAAAGTGCCAAAAGTTTAGACAGTTGAATGAATCATTTTCAGTGACTTACTGACCTAGCAGGATAAATTGGGTGATAATGGCACTGGCCATTGTGCACACCGCACCGGATCACGACCTTTTTCTGGCCCCAGTTAATTCTTTACATTCACCATTGCGCAATGCGACATATCTGTCTATGATAAGCTATGCTCTTCAAAGATATTATCAAAGCTGGTATTTTATTTCTTGTTATACTCATGGCCAATGGAGTAGCTCGGCAGCGTATTCAATTTACATCCACCCTCCACGCTCATAAAGGACAAATCACCAAAAAAAGATCTGCCAAAAAATCGACGCCTAAAACTGAGAGTTCTAAAGCAACAAAGAAGAAGGACGTCTATAATCCCATTTCATCAGAAATTATTAAAAAGGCAGAAATTCTTTTTAAAAATAATTCCTAAAATTTTCCTTTGACCCTAAGTAGGCCATTCGCTACCATAGAGCACATCTTGTGAGGTACTGATATGACAGTTGAAGAATTTCTAAAAACCTTTGTCGATTTGACAAAGGATGATACCACCCTGGCCAAACGTAATATTGAAACCGTAATTGATGCCAAAAAACACTTTATTGTTGGTTATAACAATAATGATAAGAACCTTAATTTAATTGTGTCTCGTAAAAACTACCAGACCTTTGGGCGCCAGGAAATGATGCGTGCTCTAGAAAGTGCTAATCAGTCACATCAAATTCAACTCATGAATGCTGACGCCGGTAATAAGGCCCAGCCGGTGACAACGATTCATTTAGCGCCTACGACATTAGAAATTAGTGCAGATTAATTAATCGGCTGCAAAACAGGTTCAATTAAGGTCCAATTTGAGTGGGCCTTTTTTATGACCTAAAAGCAAAAGCGAAGACCGATACTTTTATGAAAAGCGCTGGAGAATCGGCGCGACTAAGTCCCAAGCTTCCTGTGCTTTTTGTCTATCAAAAAAGCTACTAAAGGAGAGACGAAGGCCGCAGAAAGCATCCTCCTTAGAATAACCCTGTGCCATAAGAACACGATTTGGAATAACGGCACCTGAGCTACAAGCACTACCATTGCTCACGTCAATCTTGGCCATATCAAAGGCCATAGCGGCGGTTTGCGCCTTGACCCCATGAAGAATAAAATGAAAGGTTTGCCCGTTGCGCCTAGAACCAAGGCCAGGACCTACAATTTCGCCTTTATTCATAAGATACTTTTCTAAATGCTCAAAAAAATAATCTCGGCCCTCACACATATCTTGCCAAGAAAAATGTTCATGCAAATACTCTAAGGCCAGTTTAATAGAAAGAATTCCATAAGTATTTTCAGTGCCAGATCTCAAACCCTCTTGTTGGCCACCACCACGGATCATCGCCGTTTTTAATAAATTAACTTTGATAAAGGTAAAACCAATACCTTTGAGGGCGCCAAATTTATGGGCGGAAAATGTGATGGCATCACATGGAATTGGGATATTTTGCCAATCAGCAATCTTACCAACGGCCTGGACCCCATCAATATGAATCTTTAAATCCGGAAAATCATTTTTTAATAATTTCAACTGCTCAACATCTTGGCAAAGCCCAGTTTCATTATTCACCCAAGTCCAATTGAGTAAAGCAATACCCTTAAAGTTTGAGAGTTTACTTCTGAGCGCCTTATAGTCCATCTCTCCCTGATGATCGACGGGAATAGAGACAGATTGATGGCCCAATAATTCCAATTCATCTTTTTGGTTAATAATACAAGAATGATCAATTTCACTATGACAAAATAGAAAAGGAGTTTCTTTCTTCAAACAATCAAAGGCCAGACCTTTGATTAAATTATTAGTCCCCTCTGTGGCACCTGAATGGTAGACCAATTGATAATCACGGTCTGATAAATAAAAGTGATTAAAGAGATATTCACTAACTTTGCGAATCTCTCTCTTTAAAAGTTTTCCACTATGATGTGCGGAAGAGGGATTAGCATACAAAAAATCCCCTTTAGCCAGCCACTTTGTAACAGCAGGAGATAAAGGGGATGTTGCGTTATGATCAAAATAATGTCGACTACTGATTAACTTCACCAATTGGGTTCCTGATTATTGGACCCGCTGGGTTTATCGTAGTTTCAGAACTTTGGCC
This sequence comes from Bacteriovoracaceae bacterium, assembly GCA_041586955.1. GTDB lineage: Bacteria > Bdellovibrionota > Bacteriovoracia > Bacteriovoracales > Bacteriovoracaceae > JBFGZE01. The sequence goes on along the minus strand of JBFGZE010000110.1, from coordinate 3,083 downwards.
AGTACCAACTTCTGGGCCTCTTGTCGTCGGGTTATCAATATTCATATTCACACCAGGAGTCGGTTCAATGTCTGCTTCAACGTCCTTAGACTTGCGAGCAAGGTCTCCTAAAGATGTAGTCGCGAGATATTCACGCATGATCACACCAAGATTTTGAAAGTAGTTTTTAGAGAGGTGGAACTCAATAGTGTTTGACGACTCTGCTTCACTACCTAAAATATCCTTGGCCGGATTGATGTTTTCACCAACACAGTCTAAGACATCTTTAATCGTGATCTGATCCATTGGTCTTGCTAAAACATAACCACCACCAGGTCCTCTAACAGACTTTACAGCTTGCCCATTACGGAGCTTTCTGAATAGTTGCTCAAGATAGTGTAAGCTAATGTTTTGGCGGGTTGAGATCTCTTGTAAACGCACAGGATTTCCACTGCTGTGAGTTGTGAGATCAAGCATTGCTCTTACGGCATAACGCCCTTTTGATGTCAGTCTCATTGGTCTTCCTCCATAAATCCAATTAAGCGATTTTTTAAATCCAGGTTAACGGTATTATATATTCTCTCTAATTCTAAAAAGCTCGCATTCCCTGCTTGCCTTTAAACTTGACCATAGTTTTCGAGTACGGCCAACCTCTGACTTATTATGACCGATACTAAATTCCCACGTCAATGGTAATTCCAAACAAAATTCGATGATTTTTCTTAAATGATCTAACACTACCTTAAATAATCGTAATTATTGCTGTTTTATAGCTTTATATAACCATTTTCAGGCCCTCAAAAACAACAAACAAAAACACTTCAGTCGGCAATATGTTCCATCAATTTAGTCATCCAATCTCAAAAGTAAAAAGTTCCGGTATTGACTCTCCAATTCACTTTCCTGATTAGGGTGTTCAATAGAGATTTGATAAAGCTTGAAGTCCTCTGTCAAATGGTCTTTGAGAGCATTCTGGTATTTCTCCCCCCATTCCACGAAAAAATAATCACACTCAGACAAATAAAGAGGTATTTCAAGGGCCTCCAATTCAGAAGGATCTTCTAAGCGATAAAAGTCGGCGTGAACCATATTCCCAAGTTCATTGATCAGAGAATAGGTCGGACTTAAGGCCTCAAAATCAACCTTAGTTTTATTAAGAAGCCGACTGAAGTGGCGAGTAAAAGTTGTTTTACCCGCGCCCAAATCGCCGCTTAAAAGGATGACCGCCGGCCTTTCAATGAGATCCCTGATTTCGTAACAAAGAGAATCAAGATCGCTCTCAAAAACCTTTTTCCACGAGCGCAGCTCCTTCATAGAGACTGCTCGCGGTTTTCTTCAAGTTCTTTAAATGCATCGGCAAAATGATCAACGATACTCAGGGCGGTCATCGCACGCGGACCTAATTTATCAACCGCATATTTACCCGCAAGTGTATGGGTCATCACCCCGAGAGTGACTGAATTATAAACTTCTGTCTTATCTAAGAAAAGCCCAGACTCTGTTCGATCAAAGGGAACTTGCGCCAAAAGACCACCAATAATACCAGCGAGGACATCACCAGAACCACCAGATGCCATACCATCATTGGGGAAATAATTAATCATGACTTTGCCGTTGGGAAAGCCAATATAAGAGCAGGCCCCCTTCATCACAACCGTACAGCTCAAACGGTCAACTACCTTTTGTAAATATTCGATCGGTTTTTCTAAAACTTCTTCAATTGGAGCGTCCACAAAATCGGCAAACTCGCCCATATGGGGCGTTAGGATTGTTGCGCCCTTGCGTGTTTTTAATAATTCACAATCGTTTTTTAAGCGTAGAACCCGCAAGGCATCTGCATCAACGACGACTGGCCCAGAGAAGCTGCTCAATATTTGGACGACAATCTCTCGTACTCTTTCGCCACGGCCAAGGCCTGGACCGATAATAATTGAATCAAATTGATGAAGATCGCGAATATTAGACTTCACTTCCTCTTCTTCTTCTGGAATTAATCCAGTCATGACTTCAGGAGTCATGCGGGTGCATAATTCAGGATAATTTGGCGCCCAGGTAATAGCGGTAACCAAACCAGTGCCAACCTTAAGAGCGGCACGAGAGGCCATCACAGCGGCTCCTGTAAGGCCTAAAGAGCCTCCTATTACCAAGCAGTGCCCAAAGGTATTTTTATGTGCAAATTGATTTCTAACTTTTACTAAATGCGCCACTTCCTGACTGGTTAATAGGCCTTTATCTCCACCCTTCACGAGAGATTCAGGTAGACCGATATCAATAACCACAATTTCACCACAATGGGAGCCACCAACATTAACGAAATGACCTGTTTTAGGTAGTCCAACGGCCAAGGTAAAATCGGCACGAATAGCAGCTCCAGAAATACTTCCAGTATCTGACGTCACGCCAGTGGGGAGGTCCACAGAAACAACTAAGGCACTTTCTTGATTGATAATTTGAATCAAATCAAAAAGGTAATTTGAAATAGGTAAACTCAGTCCAACACCAATTATAGCATCAATAACAATTGGCTGTTCTTGAGTTTGTGTTAAGTAACTCGTAAGTGCATCGAGGCTATTTAATTCAGAAACTTTAACCCCAAAATTGGACGCTAATAAGGCCTGCTTTTGGTACTCTTGCGTTCCTTGATCATCAGGAAAGACCAAAAAGGCACGGACCGAAATACCTTTGTTTTTCAACTGGCGCGCCACAGCGAGACCGTCAGCACCGTTATTTCCAGCACCTACTAAAACCACGACTTCGTCCCGATAGCCCTTGGGAATAATCGTCTCAATGAGAATATCTGCACCACGGATGGCGACATGTTCAATGATTAAAGACTCAGAAAGGCCAAACCCCTCAATGGCAGTTTTTTCAATCTCACGCATTTCATCCGTATCAACGACTCTCATTTAACCTCCCATTGTTCAAATAAATTTTTCATCTCTTTAACCACTGGCCCTAGACCCGAAAAAATAGACTGGGCAATAATCCAATGGCCAATATTATATTCCGTAAAAATTCTTTTTTCTAATAGCGGTTTAACACTCTTTAATGTCAGGCCATGGCCGGCATGATAACCAATTCCAGCACTCAATGCCAGACCCTGC
>JBFGZE010000109.1:0-8905 GCA_041586955.1 Bacteriovoracaceae bacterium | reverse complement strand
CTCCATCACCGGCCGCCCCTTCTCCTTCAACTTCTCCAGCTTCAACTGAGCCTGGCTCAGTCGCATAACCACTTGGCGAAATCGAAAAGGTATTACCACCGTAGGCACCATACTGACGGCCCATACTACTACAGCCTTTAGCTGCAGGATTTTTTAAACACTCTGAAACTAAGGCGGCGTCGCCCTCAGGTACTGCCCAATTTGGAGGCGGTGGTTCAAATGCTTTAATATCTTTGATCGCATTATCAATTTGTCCCGCGCGATCATTGAGTATTGATCCTTTCGCTATATTCGCAACCGCCTCAGCACCTTCTTTCCACACAATACCGTTAATCACATCCCGCACTCGAGAATTAATAATTAAATTATGCCGAATATCTCTGTCGTCAGCTTGGGCAACAGAGCGACACAATGATTCAACTTCCCCATCACCGGAAAAAGAACCAAAATCTGCTCCTTGTTGAAAACGGAGACCTTTATTTCTCATCAATTTAACAAAAGCGTTATGATCGGAGATAATCGATGCAAAACCGGCCTCTTGAGTGCAGTCATTAACCAGGTCTTGTTTGCTCGGTAAAGATGACAATATTGCCTTTAAAGATGCCGCAGTCGCGGCATCAATCGCCGCCCGTTCATGGGCCATTTGGGCCATCTTTTCCACTCCATCTTTTTGAACACCAAGAACATCCGATGTATCAATTTGTTGTTTTGATGCTAATTCTTGCTTAGATTCAATTTGCTGATCAAGCATACGCATCTGCTGGATTTTCTCATTTCCCATTTGGACGACCTGTGAGGCGTCATATACTTTGATCAATTTTTTACAGACAGCATAATCTTGAGTTTCAGCGCCACTTGAAACGCAAAATAATTCAGGATTAACCATCGACTGCTTAGTGATTTTACCACCATTATTAAGAACCTCTTCATCTTCAAAGGCACCACGTTTACTCATCTTTAAAATGGCCTCACATTTGAGAAATTTCTTAGTTTGGCCATGAACCTTATTATAAAATGTTTGAGCGTCAGCTCCACTTTTCATACTTTCCATTTCAGCATACAGTTCATTCCAGGAGGCATACCATGCGCGCCCATGTTCAAAATTCAGTGCCTCATCCCAGGGAAAATAGGTTTCTTCTTCGCATTCTTTAAAGGATTGTGAATAGCCAAAATGATTATTAAAATTGCCACTTGTGCGGAAAGGCCTATCACTTATATTTTTAGGAAATTGTGGGCCATAACCCTGGGCCAAGCTTGGTTCGTTGTGACCGATACGCTGACTAGAATCGGCTCCATAAGTATCCTCTACATTTGTTGGTACCTCTTGACCTTGACCACTCCCTACGAAACCCTCTTGAGACGAAATGACATCATTATTTTCCGCATATAAAAATGAAGATATGCTCAGAAAACCAAGAGCAATGATTAATCTAAGATAAGTGAATAGGGTCATGACATTACCATCCTTCCTATCATTTTACGGTAAACCCGAGTAAAAACCTTAGTCTTTTCTGGCCCCAGAGGTCTAACCGATGAAAATCTCATTGAAATAAAAATCTTTTATTGAAGCGTAAATGCCAATAATTAAAGGCAACTAAGAGTGAATTACCGCCTGGAACGGGAACGAGCTTTTTTATAACGAATATAATCCTTGAATAAAGGACTGCGCAAAATCTCTCTAAAAATTGATTTGTTTTCATGGCTCAATATTGGCCTTAATATATTTTTGCCTTCCCAATAGATTGGTTTAACATGAATAGCAATAACCTTTCCTCCAACCTTAGCATAAAGAACAAATGAGTTAACGATGGAGATTCCCGCTTTTTCAATTGCACTGACATCCAGATTAATAAGGTCTTTGCCTGATGTCGTTAACTCCTGTTTATTATCGGTATCCTCTCCGACATTAATGGAGTTACCGTTTAAGTCTTGACTGATGTCGGCAGGTTTTCTACGCGTAAGTTTGGTCTGAGAACTCCCGGTCCCCAATTCACGATGTGAAGAGCTCTCTGTCCCTTGAGACACGCTATCTCCAATCAGAGGTGATCTGATGGGCGCTTGCTGAGTCTCATAAGCACGCGGGCCAAATTCACTTTGCCCCTGGTCTTCGAAATCTTGCCCCCTTTCACGCTTATAATTATTCCGACGATTTCTTGAATCAGCGCTATTGCCACCCTTGAGACCATTAAAAATAGTATTGGCCGCAATTTTAGCTCGATCAGAATGTTGTTTATTAGAATTTTCGACCTGATCGCTTAAAGAAGAAACCGTCTCACGCAAAGATTTTAACTGCTCAGCCCTCTTAGAGTTCTCATTGTCACTGACCCTTTTCTCCTGAAAACTCAAATCCGCTTCTCCCTGCTTCTTTTTTTCTTCTGACTCTACCAGATGATTAAAACTATTTTTCATTCGCTGAAAAAAGCTCTCTTGTGGCCCATCATTCTCGCTTTTCTCTTTACTAGAATTAGCTAATAAGTTTTTATTTTGGTAATCCTGCCAACTATTTACTTGGCCCTCTTGTTGGGATATCGCCTTCTGTTGATTATTTCGTTTTTGCCTTAGGTATTGCTTACCTCGGCCTTTGAAGGCATTTTTTCTATTACCAATTTCATCTTCATGTCTTTCTTCCGGGACTTCTGGTACACCTCCAGGACCTTCTTCTTGAAAAGGCGAAGCGTCTTGTAGGTTTCTTACGGCCAATACATTCGCTATCACACCACCCGACTTTTCTAAGCTCTTTTGAAGAAATAATAAATCAATTTTAGAACTTTCCTTTTTGTTACCTACACGCAAGTCTTTTTCTTTACCAAATACTCCTCTAAAATGACCGGCAAAACGAGATCTCTTTTGCATCCCTCCGCTAGAAGCTCCCTTCACTTTTAAGCCATTCCCATCCTTTGCCATAGGACTTCCTTTCATAACGCTAAAAGGACCGAATTTCTTTTCTATTTTTTTCCAAAGTGGATCTTGGCATAAAGAATCGCCCCGAGGGCATCCCATCGTAACCGAGACGGCAGCAAATGATCGGGGGTTATGTGCTTGCTGACAGTTTTTTTGATTTGGGTCCTCACAGGCGACAAAGGGACATAATTTAGATTCAAAACCTTTCCATTCCGGTTTTTCATAATAAGTATATGAATTACTTTTAAGCCCAGTCTGTCTATCGAGAAAAGGTATTAACTCATCCGGGTCGTATCCATTTGTGGAATACAAGCGAGAGCATAATTTTAACCGTTCGCTATGAGGTTTATCTCCACACTCCCTTTCTACACAATTAAAGTTGTGAGTTAAAAATACTTCCTCAATAGGCTCCTGGACAAATATGTCATCAAACCCTTCTTCATGATCATCTGGGTTATAACGAAAAACATTCCTTAAAAATCTTTCATTAGAAACAATTGGTGCCTTAGGGCCGCCGCAGGCCATTTGAGTGAAACCTTTTACCAACCCCTCACATTTATCAGAAATAAGGTGATCGACCTTCTCGATATTTTGTTTGATTAATTCTTGTAAAACTTTATTATTAAAATTATCTTTTCTTTTTTCAAACTGTGAAAAAAGCGTCCAATCTTCCAATAATATTTTTATTTGAGGATAGCTATTGACTAACCTCCTCACATTGAAAACATCTTCATCATGGGCCTTCATTTCAATTAACATTTGAAACGGGGTTAAGTTTTCATTTGTCTTGGCCTTCCCTATTAAACTAAATAGACGAGACATCGTCTTTTTGTTTTTTTCATTAGAAAAATCAACTGTATCCAATTGATTCATCATCATTGGATCCAAGCATTTATCTCGAGTGGGACTGGCCCGCAAACCTTGAGCGTTATCAAAATTATTAATTATCCTACTTAATAAATCTATTGGTCGATCAACTCCAAAAAGTCGTTTTAGCCTTTTTTTATCGTAACTTTTAGAGCATGGTGCTTCAGAAATTATTTTATCCAACTGACAGGTTTTTTTTACTTGTGGAAGCCCCATTAAGTTAAGCCCTTGAGACGAAAATGCTAAATCTAATCCTCCAAGTTCTTTTCCGATAATATCCACATAATTTAAATAATTTAGGGCCAATTTTTCATCAATTAACTGACTTTGTCCTTTTGCCTCTTTTTCGATTGCCTCTCTATTTATCTTGAGAAGGCCTTTGCAATTAACAAAATCACTCACACCAGCAACACTGGGAAAAATATCGTTAAGAGTAGAGCATTCACTCCAAATCGATAAAGAAGAAAATAACGTTAGAATTAAATATACAACCTTTATCATTTATTTATAAATCCTTGGCCCTTTTACCACCATATCTAATAATAAATTTTTCGAATGTCTTCATTCCCCAATAATTGCTATCTCCCATACCAATCCATTTGTCCTTATAGTTTTTCATGGCATAGTCCCATTGATCGAGAACAGTCTTTCCTTCATCATCCTTTGTATTAAACCACTTAGTAAGGAGGTCAACACGCTTTGCTTTACGAACCATATACTTCATTAGGCCAACCCATTGGTCCCCGTAAATTCCAGGGTGCTCAAATGACATACGAAAATAATCTTTTTTCTTGCCCGTTATTTGTCCCGGACATATCAAATATGGGAATGTTTTTTCTGGCCCCCAAGCGTCTCCATCTTTAAACTTTGCATTTAAAACGGATTCCATATACTCCCACTCATAACCATCGCGGACCCAGCCACATCGACTTTCAAGATTAGATTCCGTCCAAATACTGCCGCCCTCTTTTTTAGGTTTATGAGAGTAATTAACAGCGACCTCAGAGATTTTCTCATTTAATTGTTCAATCATTTTGGTACTGCCAATGGCCTCTTTTTTAATATCACGGTTGCAATGAGCGCAATCTACAGTTTCCGCCAAAACGTGTGTTCCAATTAATAATTGGGCGGCGATGAAAAAAACTTTCATAATTATTCTCCATAATGCTCTTTTTTAACCTATCGGAGATTTATTAAAGGTAATTTAGTGACAAGTAAGACTTAAAGGCAAATAAATCCATACCTTAGCGTGCACAGGAGTTATGATTAATAAATTCATTTGAATTTAAGGACTTGCAAAAGAAAATTTCTGGCAAAGTGTTTTAATGACAGCATCATAACCATTTAAAGAGAGCTAATTTCACCTTCAAATGATCAATTAGATGATTTGTTCTAATTATAATTTTGAATGATCAAGGATGGCCATCAGTAGTCACGAAAATAATATCGACACCTGCTATAAAACTGCCAATTGATATATGTAGGGAGATACTGCTTATCACCTCTCATCTCTCTATTATTGAAGTTAGATCTATGCCAATTTACATCTCTCTAAGTGGTTCTAATAGGCGGTAGAAATGCTTGAGCATTTTGTTCCCCTTGACAAAGATATTAGTCCACTGGAACAATAGTTAAAGAGCAAAGGATGCTCTCCTATCAAACGCCAAGGACGGTATAATGATATTTCAGTTTGAGACAATAGACGTCGCTCTCTGCGGGAAGAATAAATCCCTTTATGTTGAGCTTAACTACCAAGACGACGCTTATTTAACTCTCCCTATGCTCTCTGAATTGGAAGAGTTTTTTGAGTGGTGTCAATCTCATATTGAAGTTCAAAATATTATTATTAGCTCTAAGCTCGAAGACTTTTGTCGTGGCCTTGAATTAAACTATTTCAAAGAAAATCCTCATCAATTGCCTATTGCCCTAAAAAGGTTAAGAAAAATTATATTACAAATGACACAATTGCCACAAACGATTATCACCAGGGCCCATGGCCAATGTGAAAGTTTTGGCCTTGAATTTTTAATGGGTGCAGATATTCTTATTGGTAGCCTTTATAGTAAATGTCACTTTAATTTTATTGCCCAAGGACTGCTCCCCTGCTGTGGAGGCCAATATTTACTAGAAGCAAGCTCTTCTAAAGCAAAAATCTCCTCTTGGCTTATTAATCAAACAGAACTCATATCTGATGACCTTTTACGAGAGAATATTTTTCATTTTATTTATAAAACGGAAGAAGAATATAAAGATTTCATTCACAGAACGACTCAAGCCTCTGCGCTCGCTCGCACGCAATTAAAAAGCAATTTGCGTTCTAAATTTATTATTGAAAATTACGCAATGATCGAGCAGGAGCATCAAATAGGTTTATCTCTTTTACAAACTGGTGATTGGCAACGAGCGCTTCTCAATCAACCTTTTCTCGCTCCAAAAGACTGGGCCTTGCTTTTAAAAAATATGGCAGAAGAAAGTAATTCCGCCGCTTCCTAATAAAAATTTACCAACGGTATAAAGGTCTGAGCTCATATTGTGACAAGACCGCACTGACTTTTCCGAGATCAAAAGTCATTCCCAAAAGAAACCCTCCCCCACCGGCACCGCATAATTTAAGATAGTAATCCCCACTCACCAGGCCTTGCCCCCAAATATCGCGAAATAAAGTAGGGATCATAGGGGTAAAGTGCTCGAATTGAAAACTCGAGAGTTCACGAAAGCTCTGATAAAGCTCAATCCATTCTTTATCCAAAAAATGTTCTATACAGGAATGAGTAATGGGTATTAATTTATCCACACAATTGGTATCAAAATAAGGGTCTTTACACTTTTCCAAAAAGAGGTTTACCAAAGGCTCTGTTTTACGAGAGCGCCCAGTATTGAGAAGGAAGATACCTGCCCTTCCCTCCATACTCTCAGGAACTTCAACCGGACTTAAGTCCTGCTGATCATCAATTAAGATCGACTGATTGAGGTAACTAATTAAGGGATCAATACCACTACTTGAGCCGTGAAAATGTGCTTCTATACCAGCAAAGATTTCTTTTAAACGCCCTATCGGTTCATTATTATCTTTTAAAGGAACCCCATAGCGCTCATAAAGAGCAGCAACCAAGGCCCCACTACTACCAACTCCAAAGCCCTGAGGAATGGAGGAATCAAAAAAGAGCCCTTGGCCAATGTCAAATTGAAAACTCGCAACATCAAATTTAAAATCTAATTGTCCGTGAGATTCCATTTTCTTGATGTGTTGGCAAAGTGCCTTAAGCTCAGGGTCTGTACTTTTTTGTTTTTGACGAGAATAGGCCAGGCTGCCTTCAAATAGTGAATAGGGCGTACAAAGCGCCATAGATTTTTTAATAACGGAATATTCACCAAATAATAAAATCTTTGAGTTAAAAGACCGGCTTAACATCAATGCCATTCCTTCACGACAGGCCCCATTCCCATATAATCATGAATACAATTTTGCTCCTCTGTTAGAGGCAAAATTTCATTATCAATAAAAGGTCTGATCTTGCGATAATACTCTTTGGGATAAAGAAGATGAACATTGGGACCGGCGTCCATCGTAAATGTGAGAGGTAATCCAGTATCAGCGCGAAAATTACGCACTTGATGAATAATATCTAATGATGTCCCTTCCATTAATATAAAAGAAGGATCAGAGTTCATCATCAGCCCATGAAGCTCCAAGGCCTCTTTTTCCACTAAGGGAATAAAAGCATCCCAATCACCAGCTTTCATAATGCTATATAAACGCTCACAATTAGCGCTGGCCTGTTGATAACGTACGTCTTTATAGGGATGGTGGTCCATTAGGGCATGGCCTTGAGTTGAGGAAACCTTTTTCTCTGACTGAGAAACCATGACAATGGAGTCGTGCATTCCCATAAAAGACTCATGGACTTTGGGAGCGACTATGGCATATTGATTATTGGAATTGTCGAGACTCCCCTCACCCCACCACGCGAATGGCCCCATCACAGATCGAGAAGCACTTCCACTTCCCAGCCGGGCCCAGTGAGAAACTATTGGTAAAGGCATTTTTTCGCCATGTAATTGCCCTAAGATATCTCCGAGGCAAGCACTTAAAGCACCCATTCCCGAAGCTGAACTGGCAATACCGGCACTATGAGGAAATGAATTACGACTTTTAATAGAAAAACTCATCTTGGTAAGAAAAGGAATATCTAGACTGAGCTCTGTAAGCCATTTTTCAATCTTTTTAGCAAAGGACTCTTGTGGCCGATCGTCAAAAAAGAATTCCACCCAGGGGACACCCTCCTGTCGAGGCATAACAACCATTTGTGTTAAGGTATGGCATTCCTCTAATGTCATACTAAGGCTGGGGTTACCAGGAATCTGGGGACCAACCTTTCCCCAGTATTTAACTAAGGCGATATTAGAGGGTACTTGATAGCAAGACTGCAACCTTTGCCCTTGCCAATTTTTGGCCCAAATTTCTTGTTGATCGGTACTAATGGATTTGAGGGGCATCATTATGGGGCTCCCTTTTTTCTGGTGTAATGAGTAATTGTTCGAACGGAATAAAAGTTTCAAAACCTTTTTCCGCAAAATATTTTTTCGCATCATCGCGACCCATTGGGCAGGTTACAAGAAGAAAATCTCCCCCCCACGCTCCTAGAGACTTTACCTCTCCGGAAAAATCGGAGAAATACTGTTCTTTTATGGGTGTTAAGTCTAAATTATCGGCGATTAATCTTTCGTGTGCAGTTAAAAGAAAAGCAAACTCTTGAAGGGTTTTCGATTTGAGCATATCCTCACTGAGTCGGGTTAAGTTGCTATAAAGCTCAGGCGAGAAGGGCCTTTTTAAACGATAATGATGAATTGCTTTGGCCGAATCTTGTTTTTTATTACTATAAACAAACGCCAATTTGTCCGCGAATAAAGGGTAAAAATTGACTGGTGACCAAAAGGGACCGCTTCTTCTTTTTTCGTAAACGATTGGCCCTTCACTACCAGCACAAGCAACGTCATAGCCGGAGCCATCATGTACAGCAAAAGAAAGAGCAAAAGGAGATATATAGGCCCATTGGGCGATGTTATATATTAAACTAGAAGAGCTGCCAAGGCCCCATTCACGAGGGAAGTCGAGATAACATTCAACAGTAACATT
>JBFGZE010000108.1:0-9066 GCA_041586955.1 Bacteriovoracaceae bacterium | reverse complement strand
GCATCTTGTCCACAAAGGATCGAAAGCATCTTTAGCGCTAGTGGTCCATGAGAGTCTGAATCAATTTCTATATGCCTATTAAGATAATAGTAGAATATAGGTGCTTCTTTTTCCTTAATGCTCATTTCCTTCAATAATGAAGCAAACATTTCGGGAATAACTTTTTCCCTACCAAAGCAAAATGAAGCCGCAATTTCATGTATTTCCCCTCCCTCAATTAAATCAAAAGTATCTTCCATAAATTGTTGAGATGATTGTGGAATAGAAAGTTTTTTTGCTGCAAGAATAGGGCCTTGCTTCTTTGTAACTTCAACAAATTCTTTAATAAGATTGCTATTTGCACCAACTTCATCCATTGCTCTACAATACATTTCAAAGTGGCTCATAAATGTATTATCTGGTGCCATATCTGACTCCTCTGCGAGTACAATCTCATTTATAAAACGAGAAAGTTCTCTATTTTTAGGAGGAGTCCATATCTTTTCGATTGGAGAAAACTTAGATTGTATTGACTTTACCAAGCTCATAAAATCGAATACGGCATAAGCATGTCTTTCCATAAAAAGCTTTAATGCGCTCATTGATTTAATTTTCTTGAATAAAGAGCAAGATTCAAGTTCTATTAATTTTGGATTAATTTCTTGTAAAATACTTTCTAACATTTTATTTTCATTCATTTTTTAACAACTTCGCTTATTAGATTTTATTGAACAAAGAATATAAAATTGAATATATTTTCTACCCATTTGAAGTTCAATTTCTTCAATACCAATGCCTATGTTTGATGGGATCGAATCGAACCAGCAGACACTACTTTATCCAACAAAACGGTTAGTTTGGTTAACATAGTCCATTGAATCCATATATCCAAGGGAAGAATGAGCTTTTCTCTATATACCAATGAATATTATTGAAAAATATTTCTTTTAGCTTCTTTTTATACTGTTCTAGCTGAATTAAATACCAGTCCTGTGAGTGGACCTGTGTTACTTTTACGGCCTTTTAAAGGGCATTTTTCGTCTTCTCGACACCCAGTCTTCATTGGCCACACTAGATATTTCAGTATTCTCTTTTTTCATATGACGCATTCTTTATTACACAAGTCGTGCTGTGAAAAGATTGTTTTAAAAATTAAGGGAAGATCTCGTATCTTTTGTACCTTTTTAACGGCCCTATGACGACAAAGTTTTCAAGAAAAAGAACAATCTATTTTTTCTTTTTTATATCCATGGATGGCCATTTCAAGGCCAATATCGTTTATGTACCCATCCAATAATTCAGCATTACTTTTATCCACAACAGCGTAAAAGCAATAATCAAATTCTTGAATCACACAAAACAACTTATCGATATCATCAACTAAAAGAATTATAGGTAAGGCCCGACATTTCTCATTATGGACAAGATCATCGAGGGCCGCTATCCGCTCAACGGAGCTGGTTAAATTATAGACAATACAATCAACTTGAGTGTCAGCTTGACGCTCATTCACTTCTATTGGAGCCGTCGCAAAAAAAACATGGGAAACACCTGGTATTTCTGACAAGGATTTTCTTAAATGCTCCTGGCCTTCCGCTTTTTCCGCCATTAAGACAATATTCATCACGTCCCCCTTGAGAACGAAAATTTATTCAATAAGCAGGTAGGTTAATAATCATTCCGAAAAATGGAACTTACAAGAAAATCAAAAAATTCGTAGCTCTAAAGTTCACATTTGAACATTTGGCCTTAAGACATCGGGAAAAATGAACTCTTCCACTTTCCCGATTATTTAACTCGGCAAACAGAGTTAAGAAAACTTAACCAAGGATTCAATTGACTTTTACCGAACATAAAAATGTACGTAAAAAAAGGAGTTTGATAGTGAGCTATAAGCTAGAAAGTGCTGAAGAAGCAAAAAGACTGCAAGAGCAAGAGAAAATGGAAGCCTACTCCATTGCACAAGAGTTCGGAGGGTTTCAATTACCCGAGCAATCCGTTCTCCTAGATGCCGGCTGTGGAGAGGGTGCTCTATCTCGATTTTTTCGTGGCAATTACCCCTCCCTCACGATAGAGGCCTGTGACCTTTCTGAAATAAGACTTAAGCAAGCACAAGAGACAAATGCTCAGCACGATATAAACTTCTTTCACTCTAATTTGGAAACTATTGCCAAGGATTCCAATCTTTACGACGCAATTGTGTGTCGTTATGTATTTGAACACCTCCAAGATCCTTTAAAGGTTGCTCGTGAATTCGCCCGCGTTCTAAGGCCTGGAGGAAAGGCCTGGATTTGTGACCTTGATAATCTCTTTATTGGTTTTCACACCGTGGATGACGAATTTAATTCCGTTTTGCAAAGAGTTAGCACAAAAGTTGGAGTCGACCTCTATATGGGCAGGAAAATCCCCGCGATATTAAGAAAGGCCGGATTCAAAATACAAAATACCCAAATGTATTGCCATCAATTTTCAGGAGAAGGACTCGAGCAAGAAAAGAAAAATTACCTACGCCGCTTTTCTCAAATGGAGACAACATTTAAGAGAGCGCTTAGGGGCATCATGGAATTCGAAGAATTCCGAGATCGCTACATCACACTTATGGATGATAATGGCTCCAATATGTTCTTATCAAAATTTGTCGTCGAAGCGGTCAAATGAGCATCCTCAACAACTTAAAGCTCGTAGTCATCGATAATGCCTACGCCTCCTGGGAAGACTCCTTTGTTCAAGAGATGTACTGCAAAATAATTGACCTTAAAAAAAGATGTTATGGCACCTATTTCTCTAAGTATTATGCCCCTATCGACAAATGGGATTTCCACGGTTTTCACATTTCTTTTTGCCATGAAGAAAATGGAGAATACTTCCCTCTCACTTCGATGAGAATTGTTACCAATCACAAATGCAGAGATTACGGGTTTCCCTATAACGGAAATTCACTTCTCAACTCTTGTGGTAGTGAAAAACATCAATTAGCGCTGAATGAATTTATCGATCAATATGACAAGCAAAATATGACTATAGGGACGATCTCAGGCCTCGCCTTTGAACCAAATATCCCCAGTGGAACAACAGAAAAAAGAGAAATTAAAAACTTTCTATTGCCCATATTCGCTTATTCTCACCTGCAGTGGAATCTCGATAAATCTCTATGTATTGGAGTATGTGCGTCGAATTTAAACGAAGTCTATGATAAAAAGCTGGGGTTAAAACCGTTAAAATATCACAACGAAGTCCTCCCCCCCATCTCAATTCCAACAGCAGGAAACGAACTTTTTGAAGTTATGGGATTAGATCAAATCGCTCTACCGGCGCTTGAAATGGCCAAAGAGTTTATGCCCTTATGGCACGATCGGATCCATATTTATGATAAAAATGTCGAGAGAGAGGAAGATTTAGTGGAGAAAAATCTCGAAGCGATTTACTCCCCCACTCTCAAGGCCGCCTGAAATTTGCTCCACTTTCAGTGGACCTCCTCCCTTATAAGTAGAGAAACCGGAAAGAAATCCGGCAATATTTTCAGAAAATACCTGATCACAATAAAGTTCCTTATCTAATAATTCGCGAGTGGCTTCCTTGGGGCGACTTTCAAATATGATGCTGTCTTTTTGCGATTTAATTACTCGATAGCTCATATTATGCTCAATGATATCTGTATGGGCACATAGAGTGTCATATGCCGTGGCAGGATCCATATTCTTTTCAATAAGGCCCTTAAATTCATCCAAATATTTGATCGCATTGAGCTGGCCAACTTTATAAAGAATCCAAGGGTCAATATGATAGCGTTTCACCATTTTAAAGGCCGCCCCAAGAATGCGACCAGAAACCCTATTACCATCAGCTTTTAATAAATCTTGGTGCAATTGAAATTTGCGACAAAAGAAAATTTTTTTCTCGTTCGAGAAAAAGGAAAGTGCATTATTGATGGTTTTTGACCGACTACCGAGATTTCCTCGCGACTTTTCTGGAAGACTAAGAGTATCCCCCTTCATCTGTTTGGCCAAGGTATTATAGCAGAAAGAATCGAGTATAAAGGCACCCAAATCTACATTGATATATTCAAGGAATTTATCGATGGCCACCAGGTCTAATTGGAGAAATTGATGGTCCTCATGAAAGACTCTGCCACAAATATGAGAGATATCCGAATTACTTAGGCCCGTGCATTTCTTAACTTTTTGAAAAGTTCTAAGGATAGTACGATTTGAATGACTTATTTCTAGGTTCATCTTATTGCCTTAATTCGAATTGTCGTCCATTCTCCAGGACGAGCTAATCGCTGCCTAAATGAAGAATCATGCCTACTGGCCCCACAAGCGAGAGGAACTAATACCCTAACGAATTCTTCCACAAAACCGCCAATAAGGAAGTCATCTTTCCATAACCCTAAATTGATATGCTCTCTAGGTTGGAATGACAGCTCCACAGAACAGTCTTTTTTATTTACGATCTCTGTTTTATACCTGTGATTTAATTCAAATTTACTGAGATATTCAGGAATTAATAATAAATTGCTGAAAATATCATCTCCTCCCAGCTTATTCCTTATCGCGCTCTTCGACTGATGAACACTATAATAGGCAAAATCCGCTATTTTAGGGATAGAATTAACAAAACCCTTTGCCATTAGGCGCTGCATCAACTTCTGAAGAAATTCTATATTGACGGGGTTTTGACGATTAAAGAAGTATAGCGGATCAACACCACAGTCGAGACAAAACTCATTAAACTCATCCTCACCCAAAAGAAAGATAAAATAATCAATATAAAGGGTAACGATATTCCCAAAAGAGTATTGGTGCTCCCTCCAATTATCACACATCTTAAATTGTTCATGAGAATTCGCTTCAATAAGATTAAGCCTTCCTGTATAGATCGTGTCATAATCGATCGAGAACTTACCACAGAGAATCGCATACTCCTCCATTGTAAATGCCCGCCCCCCTTTCTCAATACGACAGATATTTATTCTCGTGGTATTTATCGCCTGAGCAAAGCCTTCCTGAGTCAACCCTCTAGACCTTTTAAGATAAAGGGCAAGCTTTTTCGAATTTGTTTTTAATGTATTTTCCAAACCACTGACCATAATTATTTTTACGACAACAGGTTGGAACTTTCAATAAGTTAGAAATTAAGTTTTCTAAACTCTAGAAGTTATTACAAGGAATATAATCTATTTTTATAAATCAATTTCAAGAGGCGGATTAGCGACTTTTAGTTAACATTTAGAGAAAAAGCGTTACTATAACATGCCCCATTAATGGCCTTTGTTCTATATCCCCTTGTAAGTACATGGACCGGCTTTCAGCACTTTTTCTGCAATTCCTTACGGCCAACATTGTTGCCCCACTCATCACATCTAAAACCCATGTCCATGTGGTATCCTATATCAACATGTGTCAATAAATTTAACTTAAGTCAAAAAGCGTAGAGGCTTATAAAGTCAAGTAAATGCTGGTGTAACAAGGGTTCATAAAGGGCGAGCATCGCTAGAGCACTTATGAGCAAGTTCACTCGCAAGCATTGATGATAAAGTCTTCACTATTTGAAATATCTTTAATGGACTAGGATTTTTTTTTCTGATTTTAAATATACAATGCACTCATCAACTTTACATGTGAATTTTATGGCAGCGGTATCATCAACTGAGACTAAACTTCCAGGATTCAAAGCTTGCTCCTTTGTCATTATTCTTCCACCGACAAGAACTAGCTTGGCCTTAGACATCTTGATTTTAATATCGCTACTAAATCTAAGTAATGTGCCAGTTACAATTCCATCTTTATTCTGCCAAAGCTCAGCGAGTTGATATCTACCTTGATTTCTCCATATAATATTTGAAGCGTGAATATTGATTGGTCTCTCACCATTATCAAATTTATTTTTTATAGGCCTCACTAAATAAGGCCCATTATCAATTTCAACCAAAGCAATATTACTTTTACCTTTTGCAGAGGTTATATGAGCTTCACCAGCTGGCTGAGTCCAATATGACCCCTTTGGCATCCACATTATTGCTGCCTTAGGATCATCATTATGAACGAATCCCTCAATAACAATTGCTTTATAGGAAACATTGTGAATATGTGGTGGTGAAGAAAAGCCGTCTACGAACTTGGCCAGAAATCCTGTTGCTGAATTTCCTTTCCGATCTCCCCATAATGTTCCAGCTTGTGGACTCTTATCTCCACGGGCCGGGTTTAGTTTTTCCCAATTAACATTAGAAACTGGAAGGATTTTTATATTCTCTTTGCTTTTATCATGGTGAGCACAGCTAGATAAAATGCTACAAGTAATTACTATATATATTAATTTTTTCATATTATTTCCTCTGTGATTTGAACTATTTTAAGAGTTTTCTGGTCATCATTACCTAGTTTTTTGGCCATACGAAACAACCGCATTGAGAGCGCATGCTTGCTTTGAGAATATGTTTCAAAGTCACTCATCTCTACCTTTCCTCGCATTGCTTCTAGATCAACTGATGCCTGGGCCGCGAAGAAAGATTTGCCCTATAATATTCTGCTTCCAACTCCCGTGAAGTTTTTATAATTTTTCTGTACTCCGACCATGAACAATCACATCATGCCCAAGAGACTTTAGCTTTTTCGCTGTCTCGAGGTCAATACCATCAGTGGCATTTGAGTAATTAAACTTCTTTTAGTTTGCTTTGATAAATTTAGGTTGAATGATTTATTTTTTAGAACAATACTATCTAAATGAAATCAAATCTTTTAAAAATTTCATTTGGAATCTCTGTCTTATTTATTTTGAGTGCTGCATTTAACTACGGCATGACAAGATATTATTTAGCAATCCCATTTATGGCACTGATTCTCTATCTTTCGAAGAGTGTATTTAAAAGGGATAATCTTTTTTTCGCCAGTCTTATTCTATGTATTATTTCCATCTTGATTAATAATGGCCTCGAAAAAAGTTCTTTGCTATTTCCCATCCTCGATGACGGATATGTAGAAGTCCATGAAGATGGATATTTATTAACATATTCTGATGGTAGCGGAGGATTTTCTAAAACGGAAAAGATGGATTTTAAATGTACAGGTTGTGGTACGACTACTAGTCATAAAATCCTTAAGGGTGAAAAATACCCTGTTCTTGGAGTCTCGATTCACGCTGGTCTGTCTACAAAGGTAGGGGTAAAAACAAGCATTGGTACATTCTCTGCGGAATCATTTCTAAATCAAAAAATTTCTACCAATAAAAGTATCGAAAATAAGACCTTCAAGAGATTTGGAAACGCAATGTATTATCCGATTGCACTTTTCACAGCAATAAGTCACATTGATACAGTCTTACCAGGTACGATGGTGCTAGTAGAGGATGACCTAGGAAATATAAGAGAGGCAACTTTAAGCCGTGTCGTGACCAAAGGAAGGGCCATCAAAAAAGGAGATAAAGTAAGACTCAATTGCACTAAAAAATTAAAGTTAAAATCGTCTAAAGGACATTATTTATGTAACTTAGAATTTCCTCATTCAAAACCTAAATTCGGAGCTTACAATAATAAAGTTCCATCCTATTTTGTAACAGTTGACTCTAAAGGTATTCCAATTGACTTGATTAACTATAAGTAATGGCCGAAGTCCCGAACTTACTATTTAGATAAAAATAGCTTTAAAGGTCTTAACACGTAAAACGAGAAGCAATAGGTCGAATTAGTAAGGATGTAAACGGAAATATTAACTTCTATAAAATGGCCTTAGGCCTTGGGAGAGATCTTCCCAGCCTTTGCAAGCTTTCAGTAAAATCATTATCTTCAATAGCGTTCATGGGAGAACCATGTCCTAAGAACAATGCTGGCATTTTTTCAACATTGCTTCTATTTTCACTCATTGTTTTTCTCCCTACTATAGTTGATGCCACTGCAATCAATATTCCCGCAATAGCATCACGCCTAGTTAATTTAATCATTTATGCCTGCCCCAGAGGAATAATACCTGATGGATTTAACTCCAATATCTTATAATATAGACTTTTAATATGATCAGGCCTAAATGTTCTTTGAACTTCTTCTAATTCAAGTAACTTTCTCATATACCTATCAATATTTCCAAAATCCTTTAGTCTTTTTAAGTTGCATTTAAAAATACCATGGTAGGCGACATCAAACCGCAAAAGAGTTGGCAACAGGGATAAATCAGCTCCCGTAAGTTGGTCACCAATTAAAAATTCTTTTCCATCAAGTTTAACATCTAGTTTCTCAAGCTCATCAAACAACTTAGTTACTTCACTCTCATATACCTCTTGGGACTTGGTAAAACCGGTTCTATAACATGCATTATTTATTGCATCATAATTGTACTCAATTTCACTCTCAATTTTCTTTAAATGCTTTTCAGGGAATAAATCATATTTCTTATTTGAAAATTCCCTAAACTCACTATTAAGAATTTTTATTATTTCAAGAGACTCGTTGTTTACAATTTTTTTCTCTTTGCCATCCCAAAGTACTGGAACGGTGACCCTTCCAGTGTAATTTGAATCACTTTTAAGATATAACTCTTGCAAATAATCAAGGCCGTAGTTCGTATCAGGTAGTTTTTCTGAAAAGGACCAGCCATTTTCTGCTATATGAGGTTCTACAACTACTAATTTTACAAATTCCTTTAATCCTAAAAGCTCATAAGTCATTACTGTTCTATGGGCCCAGGGACATCCGTAAGAGATGTAGAGGGAGTATCTCCCTCTATCACCATCCTTTAGTTCTTCGACTTTATCTCTGAACTTTGTTTGCATCCTTTGAAAATTTCCTTTCTCGTCATGCTCAGTCCATTCAGTTGTCCATTTTCCATTTACTAACATTCCAAGTGCCATGATCAGTCTCCTTATTTAGTTACAATTTTAAATTTTAGAGTCACAGTATCAGCAATTACTTTGTCTCCTAAATTTTTAAAGAAATTGCCAGAACCATACACTATGTCATATTTAGTTCGGTCAAATCCTAGCTCACCAGAATATGTGTTTCCTTTTTTAGTAAAAGGAACAGTTACGTCATGAGTTTTGTTTTTTATTGTAAGTGTCCCATACAAGTAATTATTATCTATTTTTTCAATTTTATTTTTT
>JBFGZE010000107.1:0-9221 GCA_041586955.1 Bacteriovoracaceae bacterium | reverse complement strand
GTTAATCCAGGATCTTGATGGCCTTCCGCCAACTGTACCCTGACCTCTCCAGCCACAATCACCATTTTTGGGAAACAAGTAAAGCAAGCGATTGTAACTGCCAACATCAATACCACTGTCTAGAGCCGCTTGTTGCGCATAACCATCCATAGTACCGAAGTCACAAGTGGCATTAATTTGCAAGGTCAAATAACCTTCTACATCACCACTAAGCCAAGTCTGACCGTTAGAGTTCTCTTTATAGAAGTCATTAACCGTACCGAATACCATCTCTCTGGTTTCCTCAACTGTCCACGGCCGTACAGGATTATCCTGGAAATTAAGCAGCAGTACAAGCGTGCGCTGCTCTCCGAGTGTGTTGGGTAATACGGCCGTTGTCGTACTGCCGATTGTAGTACTACTTGTACCGTCTTGGGCCAAAACCATTAGGCCTCCCGGTTCGTCACTTAATGCCATTGAATCAAGCGTTTTCTCACTGTTTTTAAACTGCCAACCGCGAACGCGTACTTTCGTTCCGCTTTGCAGGGCCTTGCTTTTAGCGTTTTCTGGCAGATGCAGTTCAACCCGCCCGTTTTTAGTTTTCAATATATGGCGCAAACGGCTCTTGCTGTGCTCTTTATAGTCTTCATAAATAACTTCCAACTCACCTTCAAGCTCCTGTCTTTTCTCCTGCCCGGCATAGGCTGCACTCTTCAGTGCTGTAGCGTGAGCATGTTCATCGGGAGCGGCAATGGCACTGGTGATTGAAAGTATCAAAGAAGAAAATACCAGCAATGCAGTTGCACACAGCTTGGAAAAGTCGGGTGCGACAAACATCCTTGTCATAGTGATCCATATCGGTTTCATAATAGGGCGCCCCGTGAGATAAAATAACATTCCATATGAGAACCCTCCAGAAATTCAGAAAAATTTGCACTTTTGGCCTAAGGGCCAGTGAGCATAGCGCCTCTTAATCAACTCTGCCGCCCCATCGTTTATGGTTATACTTTCAGTCAAAAAGGGTGTTAATTTGACTTATTTATACTTGGACTCTTTTTAGTATTCATAGACAATTAGGCAATTCTATTTCTTTAAAATTGCCTAATCTGTCATATGTTTTCTTACGCTATAAAAAACTCCTTAATGAAGTAGTTTTGTAAAACCTGGCGAAATTAGAAATCGATTACTTGATCTTTAATCATTCTTACTTCTTCTATGAGTACTGAACCATGGCCAATAGTTGCCCTAGCATCTGCACTTCCCTGCTGGGCACTAGAACCAGAGTCAATTTTTGCTTGAACTTCAACAAGATGTTCGCCACTTCTTAAATTGTCTAGGATAAAGTTGAAGCTATTTGCACTCATCGTTTTTAAAACAAGTTCGATTTCCTCATCGGAAAACTCGCATTCGTCTTGTTCGATAGTCCCATCTAAATTACTATCCGTACAACTTTCTAAAACTCCACCGAGAACAGCACTTAAATCCTGCTGGCGCTCACAAAAAACTATTTTACCAGGCTTTGCCTCTTTACCGTCGATCATTACACGCACCATTACTTTTGCATTTGCCATAGAGGCGTCACTTTCACCCTTTTTTCCTTTAACTTGAGTTTTGGTATAGAGCCCACATTCAAGCGCCACATTCATAAACAAATCTTTAGCATTTGCAGTTCTAATTTTTGAGGACATCACGGTAGACCAAGACATTTGTGCTGAGTCTAAAATTCCAATATCCCCAACGGCCGCTGTTGCCTTAGATGATTGGGCACTGATGTTCACACTTATAAAGAGTGTTGCTGTACATAAAATAAAATAATTAAATAATTTCATTATTTCTCCTAAACGCTCTGTTACTACCCCAGTGGTGTTGTGGTATTGATCTTAACAAAGAGTCAGAGAAGGACGTACATAATTTTTTAAAAACACCAAATAGAATGACTTTCCAATTAGTTAGAGGTCTTTATTTTTCTAATATTTGACTCATAAAATAGGCAGCTATGTTTGTACTTGGGAACTTGGCCCGTATTAAATATATAAATTATATTCCGAATCTCTTTTACTAGAGGAATCATATGGATAATTCACCAGAGTTGATCATCAATAAACTTAGGACATGCATCGGAAGGGATAATAAAAATTGCCTTTTTATAATCGAAGGAGGTTTTCAAAGTAACTCAAAGAAGATGTTGTCACTTTCATTTTTGACTCAAAATAAACGGCAAAGAAAACCTCAGGCAAAAAATGAAAACTCCATTTAAATCCTCCCCCGCCAAAGTTCAAACAAGAAGGTCGCCGTATAGAATTAGTAAAAATGATATTTTCGTTTTTTAAGACGAATCAGATTTATCCTAATAACCCTTTTATTTCTTAATCTAGTTAAGAGGTTGTGTCGTAATTCAAAAATAAATAAAGATCACTTTCGCGACCGAGATAGTAATTAATGGCTGGCATATTGAAATGGTGGTAAACAGTGAGAGTGTTGTTCTCATTCCAAGGGTTTCATAAAACACTAATCTGTCTAAAATCATTCAACTCAATCCAATTGGTGCTTTTGACTAGCAGAAACGTCCTTCGCCAATAACCATTTCAGAGATCTCTATTTCTCCGAGTCGTAAGCTCCAATTTTTCAATCGTAACCAAAGTGAGGCTCAAGCATTTTTAAATGATGCTAAAAGTTTAGGAGCCGTTACCAATTAAAAGAATAATCTTCTGGAGTGATAACTTTTAGAGTTAACTCCAGATTAGCACCTTTTTCAGGACCAACATCAAATTCCCAATACTTCCAAGTTTCAAATTGTTTATCTTCTTTCATCGTTGCTGGCCTGCTTTCTGTTGTCACTTCAATTTCTTCAGTTTCGCTCTTAGGAAATTGTTCATAAACACGTAACCGAACTCGATCTTGGGACCAATTATGAACATTATTATTAATTATTTTTTGATATTCTTTTTTTCCACCCAATAGACCTTTCTTTCCTCTTATGTTTCTTTGAGTACGATGAACTTGAATATCATAATTATAACCAATATTGACCAAGATCGGTTTTCCCTTGGCGGTAAATGGTAATTGAAATTGTTGCTGATACAGCCCATCAACGTAAACATCAACAGGGCCTGAGGCCAATGAAAAATCTAAGTTATTATCAAGCGTCGCTCTTTGATAGACTAGCTTCATGCGACTCGGAATCACTTCATAAAAGATCTCTGAATCAAGAGAGTAATCCTTTATCGCAATTTTTAATTCCGGCAATCCACTCCCTAAGGTTACTTTGCCTTTAATTGGAAATTCTTTAAATAAGTTTTGGTCACCTGAATTTGAAGAGACCGAACTCACAATTAATTCCTTATTCTTTTTACTAGTGCCTTTAATCGTGGTTTTAACTTTTTCAACTTCTTTGTATCGAAGGCGATAAGACTGGTTACTTGGAGCTTTGGCCTTTAGTTGGCTTTGGTAATTGCTTAAAACAATTCTGGCGTTATCCCAATCTTCCCCAGTCCATTGCTTAACCAGAGCTTGTTGAGAAAAAACTGTTTTCTTTTTGCCTTTCGATAAAGAAATACCATATGATGGTTTCCAGCTTGCCTGTTGAACAAGATATTCCAGCTCAACTTCTACCGTTCTTTTTTTATTAACTTTAAGATCGATCCAAACACGATTCCACCCCTTAGGAGCGTGTTTATCTAATTCATACAACTTGGCCTGTGCAAATTCAGATTTCTGCGAGAGAGACATATATTCTTTAAATAACTTACCCCATTTACCATGCATATCCTTGCTTCGCTTAAGAGCAAAACCAGCAAAACCTTTGAAGTCCTTACTTTTCCACTTTCCTTCATGCAGATTATGGGGAAAGCTAACTTGGTAATGGTCAAGAAGCTCTTTTAGCATATTATTTTCCCGGATTAATTTTTGGGCCTCCTCTCTCAAAACTTGCATCTCTTTATTGTATAGCTCTTTCTTTTTCCGCCAAGAACGATATTCCTTATTCTCAACTTCTGATTTTTTGATTTTATACTTGCGTGATCGAATCCCAAGAATATTGGCGGCCTTATTATCTGACACTTTTGCCCTTAAAGACTCTCTATCCAATTCGCCAGGCAATTTATCAAAATAAACAGATTGCCCAGGGGGAGCGATTTTCACTTTTACTTTCCGAGTCACAATCGCGCGGTTAGGAAATAATAAGACATTGTCAATATTAGAATCCACCGGAGCATCAGCAGCAAATACTTGAGAACTAAAAATGAGAGCAAGTAATATTATCTTTTTCATTAATTTAACTCCGATAAAATAAAGTTTTCTGGATGAGAAACTGAATAGCTAAACTCAATCACTTTCTTTCCTTTTGCCGGTAAATCGAGATTCCAATTAATCAGACCCGTTTTTGTATTCATCTTACCTTTATCACTCAACTTAAGAGTCTTAACCTCGATATCTTTATGACTCGGTAAAGGCTGGCGATCACCGAGAGAGAGCTTAATTGGAAAGCTATGACGATTGACGATATTGATTTTGATATCAACTTTTGTTTTATGCTTTTTAAAGAGAACACCTTCATCAACAGAGCTACGGTCCACCACGCGTTCAACTTCAACATTTTTATCCATGCCAAGATCAATAAAAAAGACTCCCCTTTCAGAAATGGAATTGAGATTTGTTTTGGTCGTTAACTTACCATTGATAAAGACCTGAGCATTACCTCCTAAGATCGGCTTCTTAGTTGTATTGCTAACCTTCGCTCGCATATAAACCTTATGGTCCAAATGAGGAATGGATAAATAAGTCAATTCAGCGGTCAGAGGTTTTGACTCAAGAGGTACTCTTAATGGAGATTCTCCTCGGTTTAGACTTATTGGTATTTGTGATTGATAAGTAATATTTCGCCCATTGGCCTTACTGGCCAGGTCGCTTGTTTGACTGAAGTTAATATTCCCTTTCGCAAATCGGCTTACAATATTTCTCTGATCAGCATATTGTCTTGATGCCGTTTCTAAACGAGTTACGATTTGCCCATAGTTATTAAAAATATTTTTAATTGAACCAAGCACAAAGAGATTATTATTTGATGTTTTCATGCTCGAATTAAGGCCAAGCTGACTCACATTCAATTCATCTGAAAAAGCTGCATTTTTTTTGGGAACTAGTTCTGATGTCTCAGCGACAATTTTAGGTGCCGGTGCAGAAGGAGAATATACTCGCTTCTCAGCTCTCATTTTTCCGCTGCGGGGACCGTCTACAGCATCTTTGGCCACTCTTTGGGATTCATTAGCTATTCGCTCTGCTTGAGGAGGAACAGAATCTATCATACTCATCCCCTTTCTGGCCACATTTCCAAAAAATCCCTCTTTCTTCTTTTCAATAACCTCTTCTCTGACTTCTTCAAAAACCCAACGATCTCGACTTGGGATTTTCAATGGAAATGGTTCTAGACTTGCAAACTCCGTATAAACATTTTCCCAGTCCTCAAGAGTATTTTGCTTGAGTTCTGCTAAGGTAATTAGTCTTAAGTTAATTTTTGAAGTCTTTGTATCCACATCAGCACGAATATCATATAAAGGCTTCCAACTTACATTAGGAACTCGATATTTTATTTCCGCCGTATATTTTCCTGGCCTTGAATTTACGGTAAAGTACAGATCATATGACCAAGATTGGGTTTGCAAATTATTTTGCTGGGTTAGATCTAATTGCAATTGCTCGATAGACTCAGTAAGTTCCATCATTCTGTCTTCAAGATTTTGAATTTTTCTTCTTAGACTTGAAACCTGTCCACCGATTGTTTCAAAAGAACTTAAGATAAGTCGGTCTGAAGCTTGAAAAGTTAATGGCCCTTCATTTTTATTTCCAAGTTGAGGTCGGTAACGCAGGCCTTTAAAAAAACTCATCATTTGTTTTTGTAACTTCAGTTCTTGCTCTGTTCCTAGCCTATCGCCCAAGAGTATCTCTAGCTTCTTTAATTTCTCTTCAATGACTTCTTTCAATTGTACTAAGCGATAAACTTTTTCCAAAACAATATTGTCATTCATCCCATTGGCCTTCGGAAATTTAATTTTCAAACTTGATGGCCTAAGGTCGATAGGTAATGACCTTAAACAAAACCACTCCTTGCCACTCTTCCCTACGTTAATTTCTAAATGACGTGTGACTTCGGCCTGATTGGGATAGGCCACAACATTTTTAATTTTTGAATCGATACAACTGGCAACCTTTCTTTGATCTTCCGCTTTAATGGTAGCGTGAGATATTTGAAAAGTTGTAGTCATTAATAAAACGGAGCTAATCAGTAGCACTTTCATTTTTGGTCCTCAGTATAATTTCCTAAACAGTTAATATTATACTGAAATTCGAGATCCAATCTTTAGGACAAAGCGTTAAGAAAAATTGTCTCCTCCCTTGTTTTTTTATGTAAAGCTTTCCAATGGTTTTTATTAACCACGTGGTTGAACACGAATGCTTTCATACTCAACAAAAGAAGGACTCAATCATTTACCCTCAGGATCTACGTTAAAAATTGAACTCAGGAAATAAAGTTCGAACCACCACCTGAAACTCCCCCAAGCAAAATACCTTTTTCATCTTTATGATCCACTTAATTAAGATGCATTAGTCGAAAGGTTTGACTGTTCCCCAAATGATGATGGAGGGCCTTTCTTATAGGAGAATTTCTTCATTTTAGACCTTTTGTTTTGAAGAGTTTATGGGTGCGGCGGATAATTTATAGAGAGTTTTTCTGTAAAAATTATAGTTTACTCAGACATTGATGGCCGTCTGGCAGTGAATATGCTACTTCATTGATATCAATAAATTAAATATGAGGTAATCATGAAAAAACTACTTTTTATCATACTTGCTTTAAACTGCTCAGCTTCTTTTGCAAACCTTGTGGGAAAATGGTCTGGAAGTGGAAAAGCATCAATGGACTATGGACGCCAGTCGCGTTTACAATTTTGTAATAAAGTAGAATTAGAGGTTGTAGAAGAAGAAAAGTCTCTAAATTTTAAACCTTTTTCAATTCTTTGTGAAACAGCTGGTGGGACAAAAATTGATATGGACTATGGCCTAAGCTTTAACAGAGATGGTTCAGAGCTTTACTATTACAATCTCTATGTTGGAAGTTATGATCGAGACTCTCTTTTTCTCGAAGTTCCAAAACTAGGAGAGGAAGATCTATTCACTGTGTCGATGAAAGTTGTGGAAGGAAAACTCTATGTAGAGATGCAAGAAGCTTATTATCGTCAAAAAATTGAAATTCGTTACGCATTTGAATTAAAGTAATAAAAAGCGGGCAAGTCCCGCCTTTCTTCACTCTGGCCTGACTCTAAAAAAATTAAAATTTTTCTAGCTAATTTGATTCTTAAGTTTGGACCTTTTCCCGTATCGAAAGGAATAATAAAAATAATCCACATAAGCGAAGGCGGTTCTCTAAGAAACTAAAAAAATATGTTTGCTTTCTTTCATTTTTCACTCCGAATTAACGATCACAAAAAATCGCCAAGCTTCTCGTTATTTGAAAATCGTCCATCGAAAAATGGATGACTCAATTTAAATCTGAAACGGTAGCACCAAAGCCCTCAAGAGATACCGTGTCCAACATTCCTCGACCAAAATTGGAAATTCGTAAAATTGAAATTTTTTCTGTTCTTAAGACTTAAATCGTCAATGTTCCCGGTCTGTTCAATTTTATTAGATTGGAATTTGTTCTGATTAAATCGTTTTTAATTCGCTCGAAATAAGTATTTTTTGATTTTGATGAATTGCGAGAGAGAATTTAAAATTTTGTGTGTTTGGATAAGAAAATCTTTTAACCAGATAAACAGTTATAAGCTCATAATTGAACTCGTGTAACTGTTTGAACATCACTTAAAATTTCATGCAAGATATTTTTTTGGGATATAAAAACCCCAAGCTCCAAGACCTGGAAGTATGGGATTGCCATATTTCAGACTCTTTAAAAGCTAAATTTCTCAGAAGACTCGTCCCTCAAAATGGATCGCCAATTGGCCAATCATCTCCGACTCCCCCTGCCTTGGGCCATACCATTTCATGCTCGCCTCTGTTGTCGCCAAGTAAAGGAGCTTAAACAGAGAGTCATTGGCTGGTAAAAGTGACAGGTTAATTGGCCCTATCCATTACTGAAATTTCCGTTAAGACTACACAGCCGGAAATAATTTCACATAGGGAAGTTTTTACTTTCCTTGTCTCTAATTTATGCAATAAATAGTCAGGTATAACTTTTAACAAAAGGTATGGGAATGATGAAAAAATTAATCTTAATAATGACGATGCTATCTTGTAATTTAGCCATGGCAGAAAATTACCAATGTATAGTGGACAACATGGGTCTATTAAAAATCGCAATCAATCAATCAAGCGCTGTCGTGACATTAATAGATGGTAACAATTCACATGACATGTCTTGTAGTGTGTTGGCCAATGGTTACTATAGTACTTCTGTTATTTGTAATGTAAAAGACGGAAATGAGAACTTGGTTTATAACTATCAAATCAATGGTCAGGATTCTAAATTTACTTATTCTGTAGTTACACCAAATGGCGACACCGTTGCCGTTTTAAACTTACCAATGGATTGTAATTAGAAACTGGACATTATAAAATTCGTTTAGAATTATCGATATTGGTGGATACTTGATACCCACACCAAAGTATGGATAAACCTTTTAGGGGCGCACCTGTGCCCCTTTCTAGGTCCATTACATAATTTAAGACCTATGATCTTTCCTTTCAAAGAGTAGGCTACCAGTTTGTCTTTTTGGCAATGGTCACAATGGAATCTCGCAAAACCGTGAGACAAGACTCCTCAGGTTAAATACCGAGCAAACTCACGCTTTAAATGAAAAGGAAAAATAACGCCGCCAACCTCCTTATTGTAGAAAGTTTGAAGATAATTTTCACGGATTATTTTATGAAGATCGGTTATTTTTGGATTTCTTGGGTTGTACCATTCAATATTTTCCAGGATTGTCTCCATGGAAAGGCCGTCTGCCAATCAAAAATCTCCTTATAAAAAGGAAAGATACTGATTTTACAGAAGTGACGTTGGTGCTTTTCTGATGGAGTGGTGCTAATGATACACAACTTGTTTATCTTTCGAGCAATTCAGTGATTCTTAAAGGTTTATGGAAATGAGGTTTCCATTATTTAAAAACTTAAGGCCATTAGGTTTAAGGCCGGTAAAAGAAAATGGACGAAGGTCTTGATGCCATTATTGACAAGTACTCAACTTT
>JBFGZE010000106.1:0-9253 GCA_041586955.1 Bacteriovoracaceae bacterium | reverse complement strand
GGCGAGTGGCAGTGGTAGTCATTTGGGGACGGGCGGGATGATAACCAAGCTACAGGCCGCAGATGTCGCCCGTCGTGCTGGCATTGAAGTGGTTATGGCCGCTGGTGGCCGACCAGATGTGATCACTGATATTGTCAGCGGCCTTGAAGTGGGGACACATTTTAGGCCCTTAGAGTCACCTCTGGAAAATCGCAAAAGATGGATACTCGCCGGGCCTCCTCCTGCTGGCGATATTATTATCGATACGGGAGCAGCGAAGGCACTGAAGGATCAAGGGAGTAGTTTATTGGCCAAGGGAATACTCGAGGTTAGAGGAGAGTTTGAACGTGGCGAAGTGGCCCGCCTTTATGATACAAAAGGAGCGCAATTGGCCCGTGGAATCAGCCGTTATTCCAGTGCCGATATACAAAAAGTGGCAGGCAAACATAGTAATGAAATTTATCAGCTATTAGGTTATGAATATGGTTCTGTGATCATTCATCGCGATGATTTGGTTCTCAATTAGTCACTCAAAAAAATAGGAAAAGGTCATGAATCTAATCGAAATGGGGAAGGCCGCTCAAGAAGCCGCTTTTACTTTAGGCCCAATATCAACCGATAAGAAAAATAAAGCGTTGGCCTTTATCGCCGATGAATTGGAAGCGAACCTTGAAATCATTTTGGCGGCCAATACCAAGGATATGATCGCCGGTGAAAAGGCCGGTTTAACTGCTGCCTTTCTCGATCGCCTCAAACTCAACAAAGAGCGCCTGAAGGGGATTGCCCATGATGTCCGCAATATTATAGGTCTACCAGACCCGGTCGGCACAGAGTTAGACTGCCGAACGTTAGAAAACGGCATGACCTTAAGTCGGCGTCGGGTTCCTATTGGGGTGATCGGTGTGATTTATGAAGCTCGCCCCAATGTCACGATTGACATTGCTTCATTATGCTTGAAAACCGGTAATGCCACTATTTTGCGTGGTGGAAAAGAAAGCTTTCACTCCAATATGGAGTTGGTTAAAGTCATTCAAGTCGCTTTGAAAAAGTCCGGTCTACCAGCTGCCTCGGTTCAGTATATTGAAAGTCCTGAGCGAGAATTGGTTGGCAAACTTCTGCGCCTTGATGAATATGTGGATATGATTATTCCGCGCGGTGGTGCAGGCCTGCATAAGATGTGTCAAGAAATGAGCACCATTCCCGTTATCATTGGGGGGTTTGGGATTAGTCATATGTATGTTGATCTTACCGCCGATTTGGCACGCTCATTGGACGTCGTAGAAAATGCTAAAGTCCAGCGTCCTTCAGCGTGTAATGCCCTCGATACCTTACTTATTCACGAGCAAGTTGCCTCGCAGTTTTTACCTCTTTTGGCGAAGCGAATGAATGAGAAAAATGTTGAATTGGTTGCCTGTGAAAAGTCCTTCAATATTATTCATCCGACCGCGATAGGCGCCCTCCGCCGTGCCGAAGAGATTGACTTTGATACTGAATGGCTAAGCTTCACCTTAGGCGTAAAGATTGTCAAAGACATCAATGAGGCCATCACGCATATGCGCCAGCATAATGCCCGCCATTCAGATGCCATTTTAACCAATGACCCAAAGGCCGCCGAATTATTCATTAATGGGGCCGGCTCTGCGGCAGTCTATGTCAATGCTTCGACCCGTTTTACGGATGGGGCACAATTTGGCCTGGGCGCAGAAGTGGCGGTCTCAACTCAAAAACTACATGCTCGAGGTCCAATGGGACTCGAAGAATTGTGCAGTTATCAATGGGTGGGGAAGGCCGATTACTTGTCCCGCTCGTAGTAACCATTGTGAATGATCACGCTTCCTATGCGGTTTGATTTTCTATCTCAATGATTATCTGAGTAGGCCTGAACGAGGTGATTGAGGGCAATGGCCGCACATGTTCCGACATTCAGAGAGTTTTTTTTGCCTTTAAGAGAAATCTTTAATATTTCTGTCGAACGCCTCAAGATAGGTGTCCCTAGTCCGTATCTTTCGTTACCCAAGATAATCGCGCAGGGGAATTGGGGGGTAAATGAATCGAGTGCTTTGGCCTTCTTGTCAGTTTCAAAAGAATAGGTTTGTACACCTTGTGCCCTAAGCGATTCAAGACATTCAATTGAACTTTCCCAATAGGTCCAGTCAATCCAATTATCAGTGCCCAATGCCGATTTTTTTGTTTTGGCGTTATCGGGAGTGGGTGTATAGCCACATAAATGAATCTTGAGGGCACCGAGGGCCTCTGCGGTTCTAAAGATTGAACCCACATTAAAAGAACTTCGTAAATTATCGAGGACTATATGGATGGGGAGCAAATGATCACTGATTCTTTGCTCCGTATCTTTGGTCGTTATCAGGAAGTCGCTATCTTTGAGATCTATTTGATTTTCTCTTTCAAGATCCATTAGAAAGATCTGTAATTCCTCTGGAGTGCTTGGAAAGATGGCCTTAAGAGCGAGGGCCTTCTCAGCAACTTCTTTTTCTTCATGGGAAGCAAGGATCGTCAAATAACGATAAAGGACTTTTAAGGATTTTTCTCGTTCTTGCTTTTTTTCCCAATGCTGGTCAATTTGTTTGCTAAAGCGCCAGAGAGTATCGACGCATTGTGTGCGGCCAAAAGAAAGGAGAGATTTTTCGGGAATGCTGAATGCCATGTGTCACCAAATTGTCTTAGTACCTTCTTGTAGCAAATATCCTTTAATTTTGCTAAAAATATTAGGTATTAAATTTCGGAGATTTTATGGTGCAGCAAAAACGTTTCTTAATCACGGCAGCTCTTCCTTATGCCAACGGACCTATTCATTTCGGGCATATGGCGGGAGCTTATCTCTCATCTGACGTTTATAATCGCCACCGCAAATTACAGGGTCACGAAACTCTTTTTATTAGTGGTAGTGATGAACATGGTGTTGCCATTATGCTCAATGCTAAGAAGGCCGGTGAAGAGTACCAAGAATATGTTAATAAATGGCATAACGAACACGCCAATCTTTTCAAAGAGTTTGCCGTTGAATTTGATTATTTTGGCCAAACATCCGCTGATTATCATGAAGAAGAAGTGATTCGCTGGTTTAAGTCTCTCCATGAAAAAGGCTTCATTGGTACCCAAGATTGCCAGCAACTTTATTGTAATGATTGTCATAATCACCTCCCGGATCGTTTTGTAGAAGGGACTTGTTATAAATGTGATTATGAGGCCGCCAGAGGGGATGAATGCCCTAATTGTGGCGAGTTTATTGATCCGGTCAAACTAACCAATACCGTCTGCAAAATTTGCGGTAGTAATAATATTAAAGAAGTCACGGTCACTCAATATTATCTTTTGATGTCTAAATATCATAAAGAATTCCGCGCTTGGTTTGCCACTAAGCAAGGCTGGCGCAAGACGGTTTACCCCTATGTTGACAGCTTAACCAAAGAAAATTTAGTTGATCGCGCCATCACTCGTGACTTGGATTGGGGTATTGATGTCCCCTTACCTGGCACAGAAGGCAAGAAACTTTACGTGTGGTTTGATGCTCCGATTGGCTATATTTCAAATACCAAAAAATATTTAATGGATACGAATTCCGATCAAGATTATCTTAAAGATTGGTGGAATAACGCCGATGTTGAGCTTTCTCATTTCATAGGTAAAGATAATATCATTTTCCATACCATTATTTTTCCCACGATGAGTATGGCCTCTGGTATCGCCAAACCTGCTGACCAGGTTCCTGCCAATCAATTCCTTAATCTAGAGGGCAAGCAATTTTCAAAATCGACAGGTCATTATGTTGATGCTCATGCGGCCATGAAAGACTTTGGCCAAAACGCTCTTCGATATTATTTATTGTCCATCCTTCCTGAATCAACAGACTCTAGCTTTAGCTGGGAACAAATGCAGGCGAAGGTGAATAATGAGCTTGCCAATAATATCGGAAATTATTTAAATCGTTGTTTAAAGTTCACCCAGAAGAATTGGCCGGACGGAATGCCTGGGGAATATTTCTCCGGTTTTGCGGCCAGTGAAGGTGGAGCAGAACTAAAAGCAGATCTCCAGGAACTACATGAATACCTTGATAGCTCTCAAATCAAAAAAGGGATAGAAAAAGCGATGAATATTGGTCAAAAGGCCAATAATTTCTTTTCCGATAATGCTCCATGGGCGCAGATTAAAGTCGATAAAGATTTGGCCGGTAAAACGCTGGCCTATTCCTCTCTTTATGCGCTTTGCCTTGGGGTTGTTTTTGCACCGTTTTTACCCAAGCTTTCCGCGGATATCCTAAATCATTTTAAAGAGAAATTAAATGATGATATTAAAACAAAGATCTATAATGGGGAGCTTGAAGTTCTCAATGACCTTTTTGCAAATGGCCATCACTTTTCTGAAAAGGTTGAGGCCTTAGTTCCTAAAATCGAGGATGAGCTTATCGCTAGGATGTATGAAGAACTAAAGGCCAAGGAGTCCTAATTCTTTTTTAGAATCCATAAGTAAATGGGAATACCGCCACTCATCGTATCATAGCAAGCGACTTCTTTTAGAAACTGGGGTAATGGCCTTTTCTGGTCACGTGGAATAATCAGGCCTAGGTATTGGCATGAGGATTTTTCCACTTGTTTAAAAAAGTGGGTATAGAAGGATGACACTCTATTTATACGGATGCCATAGGGTGGATTACAAACAATCGCCTTGGCCTTGGGAAATTCTTTTAATGTAAAAAAGTCCTTTGTTCCCAAGTGAAATTGGTGTTCGTCCTCTGGAAAAATGAGCTTTCTATTATGTTGTAAGGCCGCAGTCATTTTTTCATCTTGATCATAGGCCCAATATTGACCGTTAATGATGGGCCATTCATAATGTTTCTTTTTCTGTGCGATTAAGCGTCGGGTAAAAGGCAGGCCCTGCCAAGGCATAGTTGCGCCAAGGTGAGGGTGGAAAAAATTGGCCATCTGCCAAATAAGAGTGCCACTGCCGGCCATGGGATCAAAGAGCGATAACTCGCCGTCTTTACCGATTTTGTTATAGAGGATAAAGGCCAAGGCCGAAGCGAGTTGATCACGTACAGGTGCTTTACCCGTCCATTTGTCGCTATGAGGTTTAATAAAACCTTCACCGATAAGGTCCAAACTGACTGTCAAAATATCATTGGTGATGCGGATATAGACTTTAGGAAGAGGGAATTCTTTCGCAAAAATTTGATCCTTTTTCTTGGCAGGATTTCCTTGTAGTGATTTTTCAATGGCATCTCTGACCGTTTCTTTGACCCGGTCACTATGAATTAACCTGCTCTTAGAGCAAGTGACCTCGATGCCAGAAGGCATCTGGGTGAGGACGTTCTTCCAAGTATAACGATTAATGATATTAAAAAGCTTAGGTAGGTCCCGACACTTTTGTTGGTGTAAGCGCCAGAGAATACGAGTGGGGATTTTCGCCCACTGAGAATAGAGAAAAATCTCTTGTGGTGTCGCATGGATTTCAAATCCACCTTTGGTCATTTTACGATCAGAGGGGAGGGCGAGACCTAAAATAGGCCATTTAAGTTGCAATTCTTCCCATGCTAGTTGTTCAAGACCCACAGGAGTGGTAATAAAAAATCGATTTTCCATAAAACCTTTTAACCGATACAGGATGAATTGTCTGCCATGGGCCAAAAAACTGGAACTCTTTACTTAATCCCCACTCCCATTGATGAGCAAAGTCCGCTAGAGCAGACCGCCTTCGATTTGTTGAACGAACACGCACTTAAAAGGCCGGAGCAATCACTTTTTATTATTGAGGACCTTAGGCCTGGGCGTCGCCGTTGGCTACGTTTTGGCCTGCCACGCGAGAATGTGGAAGATTTTATTCTCTTTAATGAGCAGACTCAGAAGGAAAGGGGACCTTGGGTAATCAATCAATTACAACAAGGAAAAGATGCCTTTTTAATGTCCGATGGCGGCCTACCGGCCTTTTGCGATCCCGGCCAGGAATTGGTTGATCTTTGCCATAATCATCAGATTAAGGTCACCTCGACTCCATTCCCTCATTCACCAGCACTTGCTGTCGCGCTCTCAGGCCTTGGGGATTTTCCCTATACCTTTGTAGGTTTTTTGAAAGGTAAGGGTGACGAGAGAATTGCCGCCCTCAAGGGCTATTTAAAGCGGCCTGAAGTTCTCGTGATTATGGATACGCCCTACCGCATGAGTCGTCTTTTAGAGGAAATAGCGAAGTATGGATCTCACCGCAGAGTTTTCGTTGCCTTGGACCTCAATAGTGATAACGAGGAGTTATGGCGTGGGTCCGCTCAGGCATTGGCAAAAAAGGCCAAAGGTCAGAAAAGAGAATTTATTTTAGTAGTCGGCCGTTAAATGACGGACATATTACAAGTTTACTCTTCAATCCCAAAATATTATGTTATAAACCCTTCGTTTCAAAGGGGATAGAATGGACAGGCCAAGCTTGGACCAAAGGAAAAAAGATCATCTGAAACTGGCCATCAATAGTCAGACGGGTGTCAACTCGCTCAATAAGAGCGTTTTTTACGAACCACTTTTTGGGGTTCATAGGCCAGCGGAAGCTGAACCTTTTGACTTTGCCGGAAAAAAAATGAAGGCACCACTTTGGATTTCAAGTATGACTGGTGGGACCGGCGAGGCCCGGCATATCAATCAAAACCTCGCTCGCGCCTGTGGTGAATTTGGCCTAGGGATGGCCCTTGGATCTTGTCGGCCCCTTTTAGAATCTGATGAATTTTTTAATGACTTCGCTCTAAGGCCATTAGTAGGGGATGAGTGGCCTTTTTATGCCAATCTCGGGGTGGCCCAGGTTGAAGAATTAATATCGCAAGGTCAGTCCTTTCGCCTTAAAGATTTGGTTGAAAGACTACAGGCCGATGGCCTTATTATTCATCTCAATCCACTTCAGGAATTATTTCAGCCAGAGGGAGACGTTTATGACAGGCCCGCGATCGATACCATTAAAGATGTTCTCGACCAGACGGACTTGCCTTTAATCGTCAAAGAAGTTGGTCAAGGGATGGGCCCACTTAGTCTCAGTGCCCTAATGCAATTGCCCTTACAGGCCATTGAGTTTGGCGCCTATGGTGGAACCAACTTCTCTCAACTCGAGTTATCGAGAGGAAAAAGCCTTGAAAAACAATACCTTATGCCACTTTCTCGGGTTGGACATAGCGCAGAAGAAATGCTAGAGTTTTTCGATCAATTATTGGCAGAGTTGGGTGAAAAAGCACTCTGTAGGGATGTGATTATCTCAGGTGGTGTAACCGACTTTGTTCATGGCCATTCTCTCATTGAAAAATTCCAAGGAGAGACTGCCGTCTACGGTCAGGCCAAGGCCTTCTTGGAAAAGGCCCAAGGCGATTATGAAGACCTGAAAGTTTATGTGCAGGCACAAGTAGAAGGGCTTAAGCAGGCCTCACAATTTTTGACAGCAAGAACCTCAAGGAGACCTAGGGAATGAAGCCCATTAAAGGTTTTTCAAAATTAAATAAAGAAGAGAAAATTGACTTCCTTGTTAATCATGTATTTAAAGGTGATAAAAATGCCAAGAAAACACTCTTATCTTTTTGGCATAATAATCCAGACTCCCAAAAAATATTTGATGAATTCAGTGAAAACACCTTAAGCAATTATTACTTTCCCTATGGAATAGTGCCTAATGTTCATTTGAATGGAAAAATATATTGTGTTCCCATGGTGATTGAAGAAAGTTCAGTCGTCGCTGCTGCCGCTAAAGCATCTAACTTTTGGCTTAAGCGCGGAGGCTTTCACGCAGAAGTTCAAGGCACCACAAAAGTTGGTCAGGTTCACATGATTTGGCCAGGTAATCCGGAAGATCTTCAGAAATTATTCAATGATAAAAAAGTAGAATTACTCAATCAAATGGTTGCTCCTCTCACCGTTAATATGGAAAAGCGGGGTGGTGGTCTTACCAATATAGAACTACGAGATAAAACGGATCTCGAACCTGGCTATTACCAGATCTGGTGTGAGTTTGAAACTTGCGATGCGATGGGTGCCAACTTTATCAATACAGTACTAGAAGCGATTGGGCATTCTTTCAAAGAAATGGTGAGAAAAGCTTTTAATGGCCCAGATTCCGATTTACAAATTGTTATGGCAATCCTTTCTAACTTTACTCCCAATTGTAGAGTAAAGGCGTGGGTTGAGTGTCCAATCGAGGATCTAAATGATCCTGCTCACGGCATGGGGCCCCAAGAATTTGCTGAAAAGTTTGCGCGTGCTGTACGCATTGCTAAAATTGATATTAGTCGCGCTACAACTCATAATAAAGGTATTTATAATGGGATTGATGCCGTTATACTCGCTACCGGGAACGATTTTCGCGCGATTGAGGCCTGTGGCCATACCTACGCCTCTCGCCATGGCCGTTATCAAGGCCTGACAGATTGTTTTATTGAAAATGGCATGTTCCGGTTTGAGTTGGATATTCCGATGAGTTTAGGAACAGTTGGTGGTTTAACCACACTGCACCCACTCGCTAAATTAGCGTTAGATATGTTAGGACGTCCCTCGGCGCGCGAATTAATGATGATTGTAGCGACAACAGGATTGGCGCAAAACTTTGCGGCCTTACGCTCCTTAACAACTTCTGGCATTCAAAGAGGGCATATGAAAATGCACTTAATGAATATTCTCAATCAATTTTCAGCGACAGAAGAAGAAAGAATTAAGGCCAAAGCTTATTTTGAAAAAGATATGATTTCATTTCAATCGGTAAGGGATTACCTCACCCAATTAAGGGATGTTCAATGAATGAATTAAATCACATTGTGGATCTCCCTTGGGGCCGTTCCTTTAAACTTCATCCAAAAAAATATGACCAATTTTATTATGGACGTGGCAAAGTTCTTCTAAGTGGAGAGTATTTTGTTTTAGATGGTGCTAAAAGCTTAGGATTACCTACTGTTTACGGCCAGTCGATGGGAATTAGTTATGGGCCAAGCTATAATCCTGTCCTCACTTGGAAAAGCTATGACCATGAAGGCAATATATGGTTTGAGGCAAAATTTGAATTCTGGCATTTTAATATTCTTGACGAAAGTCCCTCAAAAGAAGCGGAGTTTTTGAGACGGATTTTAATAGAAGCGCGGAACTTTAATAAGCATTTTTTGCGCGATGAAGTCAATGTTACTGTTGAATGTTATCTCGACTTCCCTCGTGAATGGGGCCTTGGCAGCTCTTCTAGTTTAATATATAACATCGCCCAATGGGCCTATATATCTCCTTTTGCTCTTTCTTTTGCTGTACATGATGGCTCCGGC
>JBFGZE010000105.1:0-9338 GCA_041586955.1 Bacteriovoracaceae bacterium | reverse complement strand
GTAAAATTTGAACATAGCGGTCATCAAACTCATTAGGCCTATCGTAAAGAGTATTTTGACCGTACTTCGCCTCGATTCCTGTATAAAAATGAGGGTCTCGAAATTCAAATAGGCCATACTGCTCTATTTCTGTTCCATTCACC
This sequence comes from Bacteriovoracaceae bacterium, assembly GCA_041586955.1. Classification (GTDB taxonomy): domain Bacteria; phylum Bdellovibrionota; class Bacteriovoracia; order Bacteriovoracales; family Bacteriovoracaceae; genus JBFGZE01. The sequence continues at coordinate 9,195 of JBFGZE010000105.1, read as the reverse complement.
TTATCACTAACGAAAAAATCGTAATCCCTTATAACATCTAAATCCTTAAACCGTGCTAAGGAAACATGATGATTAATCCTAGACTGAGTCCCGACGTGATATTCAAGTAAGTTTGTTGACCTAAAATTAATACGGCCACTCTGACTCTCGTCGTCTTTAAAAGGCTCATATACTTTATCCCATAGATGCATACCTTGAATTTCAAGCCAGCTTTTATTGGTAAAGGCCTGCCTATATTCCCATTCCCCACCGGCACCTCGCTTTTCCCAAAAAGAGGGGGTAAAGGTCATATCAACCGAATCGGAAATGGCCCAAAACCAAGGTTGCTGAAAACGAAAACCTTCCGTTACCGAAAAAGCAAAACTTGGAAATAAGAGCCCCGTCTCCCGCTCTTTTTTAATAGGCAAAACTATATAAGGAATATAAAAAAGAACCACGCCTTTAATTTTAACAAGGGCATGCTTAATATAAATATATTCTCCTAATGTAATTTTGATATCTTTCCCGAAAATGGACCAAGATTCAGGACAATCCCGGCAGGTAGTGTACTCTGCGTCCTCACCGATAATTGTTTTTTCATCAATCCGCGAAATTTTTTTACCTAAGACAACAAAATTTTCAGAAATAATTCGGGAGTTATTAAGAGACAAATATTTAGTTTTAAAGTTATATTCTAAATGGCTACCATAGAGCGTAATACGGGGTCCAATATAACGAACATTACCTAAGACATCCACGTCCCCGGTGAGAAATGAGAGACTCGCTTTTTCACCATAGATAGTGTTCTCACCTTGGGTAATAATCACATTACCAATGGCCTCAAACATATTCTTTTTAGAGAGTCGATAGGCCTTGTCACTAATCACTTGAATTGGTTTTTCCTGACCAAATTCAATTGTTTGCCGTGCACTAAGAGAATTAATAAGAAAAAAACTAATCCCTAAGAAGAGACAAAAACTGCTGAACTGCCCCCACAAAATAGTAAGAGCCTGTAACCAGTATCTTTTTTTCCTTGGAATCATTCCAACCATCTTTAAAGTTCCATAGACCTAAATCCGCCCCATTAAATTGCAAATCCTTGAGAGCTTCTATCCACTGCTCTTTTTTCAAGGCCCGCCCGTGATCAAATAACATGGGTCTTATTTTCCCCCATAAACAGGGAACGGTGATTAATAGCTTGAGGCAATCCCTAATATCCTTAAGCGGCCTTTCGCTGAAACTTAACCAAACCTCATCAAAATGGGACTTTTCGTCACGCAAAAAAGTCACCATTTCCTTAATTCCTTCAAAATTATGGGCACCTATAAAGATAAATGTTTGACCACCTAATGTCACCTCTTCCCGGCGTCCTTTAGTTATTTCTTTTGGAGGTGTCCGACTCAGAGAGTCACTAAACGATTTCTCAAGTGTCAAGAAAGCTTCTTTCGCTAAATTCCAGTTCCTTTGGACAAAGTGATCTTTCGACAAGTTTTTCCCAGTCTGCCATAGGTCGATGAGGGGAACACCATCATTGTGAGACCATACTCTCATAAGCTCTCTTAAAAACTTTTGTCTAATACCACTTATCAAAGAGACTCCCGTTCTAGTAATCCCCCACTTCTCATATAAAATCTTTTTAAGTGTATTACCTAGTATCGCCTGATGATCCAGAGAGAGGCTAGTTAATAAACAAAGGTCTGGACTTAATAAATTAACAGCATCATACCGACCGCCCAGTCCCACTTCCAAAATGAGATAGTCTAAATGATGCTCTTCAGTGCAGGCCTGTAAAAAAACAAGAAAAATGGCCTCATAAAAAGACAAATCCTTATTAAGGACATCACTTTGTTCGATTAATTGACACCATTTTAAAAGGGAAAGTTCTTTATTATTGATCTGTATACGCTCGCGAACACTTAATATATGAGGCGATGTCCATAGGGCAGTCTTTTTGCCATATTGGTGTAATAAAGAGCGTAGAAAAAAGGATGTTTCCCCTTTTCCATTGGTTCCACCAATAATAATCACCTGGACCTGGGACTTTGAAATGGACTCAATATAAGGTCCAAAAATGGGCCTAATTCTGTCAAGGCCCGGCCTGAAATTCTCCTTTCCAACAGAATTCTCTATCATTGAAAGGAGTTCAATATCGGAAGTAATTGACTTAGCTTTTTTCACATTCCCCATCAAACATTTCAATAAAAAAGGAAATTTCCTTTTTCAATTCATGACGATGAATAATACGATCAACAAATCCATGATCCAATAAAAATTCTGAACGCTGGAATCCATCTGGCAAAGTTTGTCGAATTGATTGTTCTATGACACGCGGACCGGCAAACCCAATTAAGGCCTTCGGTTCGGCCAAAATAACATCACCTAACATAGCATAACTAGCAGCAACGCCACCAGTTGTCGGATCAGTGAGAAGAACAATAAAAGGAATACCCGCATTTTTCAAACGTTGGCGAGAGGCAGAGGTTTTGGCCATTTGCATGAGTGACAAAATCCCTTCTTGCATTCGTGCTCCACCAGAGCAACAAACGACAATACAGGGAACTTTTCGTTCGTAGGCCATATCCATCGCTGTTGCAATTTTTTCACCGGTTACAACACCCATGGAGCCACCCATAAATTGAAAATTCATAATGGCCAAGCTAACAGGTCTAGAGTTAATTTCACCTAGCCCCATAAGTGTTCCATCATTAAGCCCTGTTTTTTCAAGAGCAGCATTAAGGCGGTCTTTATAGGTTTTTTTATCCACAAAATTTAAAGGATCATTGGTCGACCATTCTTCCCCGAGAGGACGAAAGGAGCCATTATCAAGAATAAGATTAAGACGTTCTACAGCGCTCAAGCGAAAATGGTGATCACAATAAGGGCAAACCTGGTCGTTGTCACTTAACCTGGTCGCCTGAACAATCTCACCACAAACATTACACTTTTTCCAAAGCCCAGACGGCGTATTATTCGCCACCTTCTTACTACTTTTTAGCTTAGGACTCTTAACTGTTTCAAACCAGCCCATAGGAATCTCCGCATCTTATTAATCAAAATTAGCTCTATCATCTTTCCAAAAAAGGAAAGTGACAACCTTTTTTTAAAAACTTGTGGGAAAAGAGACCTAAAAAATGTAACTCGTATCGTCACTACCAAAAAGACTAATGCGATCTATTTTTAATTGATCAATCTCTTGAAAAATAACAGTTTGATAATTCGGCTTTAAATGTCCCAAAAAGATCGGAACATCCGCAGGCATCTTCTTAATTTCTTCACCTATCGTTTGCGCCGTATGGTGAAAGCTAGCAGTGGCGACAGCTTGCATTTTATTGGGGAAACTCACTTCAGTAAAAATGGCCCGTAGGTTTTTTTTCTTCTTGGCCAGCTCCCAAATTCGCTCAGTAGGACCTGTATCCTGGGTAAAAACCACACAAGAATTATTTTTTTCTATTATAAAACCATGTCCGCCTGCCGGATGATTAACAGGTACGGGCAAGATCCGATATTGTCCTAATTGAACTTCTTGCTCACTCTTAATATCATTAAAGTGCAAAGTTGGGTTTTCTTTATTTGGTAATACAGTAAAGTCTGGCCAAATTTCATCATTTAAAAGATGGGCCATAATACTTTTTCTTACAACCTTATTCGTATAGATTTCAAAAGGTTTCCCCTTTAGGCCAAAGCAATTATCGGCCATAAAGGCCAAATCAGAAATATGATCAAGATGACTATGAGAAATAAGAATGTTATCGATTAAAACCTGCTCATCAATCTGGAGGCCAGAAGCAACACTACCAGCATCGATTAATAATTTACCATCGATCAAATAAGAAGTTGTCTTAAATCCAGGACTCACTCCTCCATGCCCACCGACTATTCTCACTAGCATATACGATCCTGTTCCATACTCTTAATCCTATGCAACCTTTTTTATCTTCACTTCAGGTTTATACATATGGGTTTTTTCAAATGCTTTTTTAAAGGCCTCAACGATTCTGGGGCAAAATTGAGTTCCCGCGTGTTGGAGAATCTCTTCATAGGCCACCATGGGAGGTAGCCCTTTACGATAAGGCCGGGTCGAAATCATGGCATCAAAAGTATCGGCCACTGATATAATCATCGCAATAACAGGGATCTCATCACCCTTTAGGCCATAGGGGTAGCCTTTACCGTCAGGTCGTTCATGATGAAATCTCATCCCATCAATCACATTTTCCAAACCATCAATATGGCCCAAAATTTCATAACCAAGACGAGGATGGTCTCTCATAATTGAAAATTCTTCTTTAGTTAGTGGGGATCTCTTTTTTAATATTTTATCTTCTATCCCAATTTTTCCAATATCATGAAGAACTGCCGCTAGCTTGAGATCACTTAAATCGTTATAAGATAAATCTAGTTCACGGGCGATCATTTCAGAAAAAATACCAACCCTCTTAGTATGGCCACCCGTATAAGTGTCTTTTTTGCCTATGGCGTCGGCCAATGCTAAAACCACCTGCACAAATTGATTTTGCAAGCGTTCAAAAAGCATCGCATTTTCAAAGGCAATTGTTAATTGATTGCAAATCGCCTCTATGAAGTGAATATCTTCATCATTGAAATCCCCGTGATGAGAATTTACCGCCTGAATGACACCTAAAATTTCACCTTTAGAGACCAAAGGCGCTACCAAAATATTATGGCAATCAAGTTCCTTTACTTCTTTATTTAATTTTCCATACCGAATATCGTCACTTGGATTTGAGATGTTAAAAATCGCTCGATAAAAGGCGGATGCTCCAGCAAAAGAATGCTCATCAATAGCGTAGCGAAGCTCATTAAAGCTCGACCTTGAATCCTCATGCTGGGTATCGCGATAAAGCTCATTAGTTTTGGCATCGACACGAAAAATGCTGACATGATCACAATCAAGTAGCTTTTTAATTTTTCCAACTGCTCTTTTTTTAATATTTTTCAATTCCAAACTTGAAGAGGTCAATTGCCCAAACTTGATAAGTCCCTCATAACGAGCGACTTTATCTTGTAGCTTTACCTTTGAAGCCTTTTTTCGAATTAACTTTTTTCCTTTTTTGGTCAACATAACTTTTTTACCTCAATTCATATATCGGTAAAAAAAACGATAACCTTAAGTACTTTGAGATAGTTGGCGATAAACCTCTTTGGCGTCTTTGCCAAGGATTTCAGCAATTAACTTGCTAATTTTACGTGGCTTTGGAGCATTTAAGTAATCTTCGGCCATTTGCTCTAGCCCCTTTGCGGAGAAGTCGATGGCCTGTCCCTTATCCAAGTAAAACAAGAGAACAAATTCACCCTTTACCGTTAAGGTGTCCTTCACATTTCCCCACTCGCTCAGGGCAAAGCGAGTCACTTCCTGAAACTTTTTAGACAGCTCTCTCGCCACAACAAAAGGCGTATCGCCCGGTAAATTTTTATAAAGAAAATCAATAGAATCAATTAAGCGATGAGGAGATTCAAAAACAATATAGGTACCTTTCGCAACAGTATTTTCTCTCAGCCATTCTTCTCTCTTTTTATTTTGACGTGGCAAAAATCCAAAAAAGTAAAAAGGGTTGGCAGGAAGGCCTGATAATTCTAAGGCCAAAACAGGTGCGGTCGCTGCACTATAAGAGTCAACCTCTCCTTTCCGCGCTAAAACCTCTTTAATAAGAGGATACGCTGGGTCAGATATAATGGGGCTGCCGGCATCACTTAAGAGAAAAACCTCTGGAAATTCTTCCAATTTCTGTAAGAAGAAGTCCATTTGCTCTTGGTTATGATCATGCCAAGACCATACTTTTTTCCCTTCAGTCGCAATCCCCAAAGATCGCATTAGGCCAAAAAAGAGGCGCGTATCTTCGACAAAAAAGGCCTGCCCCTCTTCCAGAGCATGCTTTACTCTCAAAGTCATATCTTGAAGGTTCCCGAGTGGGGTACTCAACAATATCAAGCGCATAATTCCTCCAATTCTTGCCGGCTACGCCACAGTGCAACATGATGATAAAATACTTTTACTTAAAGGTCTACGCCTTTTAACGAAATCAAGGAGATTGTATATGACCATGAAGGCCAAAATACGAACAGACTCTATGGGTAACCTTACTGTCCATATGGAGGGCGGCCTCGATTATGAAAATGGGATTCCTCTTGAAGAGGAATTAATCACGATCATGTCAGAAAACCCGGCCAGCCAAATAACGCTCGATCTTAATCGTTTAGATTTTGTAGGAAGTTCTGGTATAGGATTTTTTGTCAATACCATTAAAAGACTTAATGATAAGAAAGACCAAATTCGTTTGGTCAATGTCAAAAATGAATTCATCAAAGTATTCCAATTATTTGATGGCAACTTTTTAGACATTATCGTGAATGAGTTCGACGATGATGAAACCGCTAATCTTAGCACTCGTTTTAGTGGTAAAAGAAGGACCTTTCAGAATTGAATTTGAATTAACTCCAGATTAAATACCTGCTCATTATGGACCTTTTTAGGTCCATAATTTTTTCCCCGCTCGAAGTTTCTGAAATGAAAATCGGTCCGCCAGGCCGAGGAGTAACGCTCTTCAGTAGAGTAGTCAGAATAGCTATCGGCAGCTCCGCCACCAACACCACTATCATATTCCTCAGGGGCCGACTGACGATTTCTCAATTGATGACTAATAATCACATAACTGCCAAAAAGAAGGCCGGCATAAAGACCTAAAGAAGCACCTTTAGCAATTGAACGCCCTTCTGTACCAAAGGCCAAAGAAGCAACGCCGAGCAAGGCCCCTCCTGTCGTTCCATAGATGGCCATCATTCCCATTATTTTTGCGCGTGGTCCGACCTCTGCTTGAGCATTCGGTATCAAAAGAAAAAAAGAAAAGATTAAACAAAAACTGATCAATCCCTTTTTCATAAAACTCCTCTTGAGTAAGGTAATCATACTAATAGGTTAACGGGACTTGTCAATTTTGGCAAATAAGTCTTTTTCCTTGCGCTAGCCAAAGTTTGCAATTAACTTGAAATAAAGTGGCCAAATATTTCTGAGATTCTCGCAAGCGTCTCATTTGCCTGGTAGAAGGAAATTGAGAGGTTTTTACTTCAAGAAGATGAATAATCCATTGCTCATCTTTAGATTTTTTAATACAGGCCCCATCAATTTGTCCGGCACCAATTCGCCTTAATAATTGTGGGTCAATAAGCAAGGGAATATGATGCGCATGCCATAGGTGGCACCAATACCTCTCTAAATTCATCCCCTTTAGCAATATTCTTTAACCCCTTTAAACGTCTTTCGGTGGATAAGGCAAGGCCCGTGCTGAGCAATGGCCTGCTTATGAAATGTTGTTGGATAACCTGCATTTTTTTCCAAACCATAATAAGGATAAACAATCGCCAGCTCTTCCATTAATAGGTCTCGGTACTCTTTTGCAATCAAGCTGGCCAGACCAATCAAAACTGACTTTGAATCCCCCTTAACAATAGCGCTCGCCTCCATTTCCTTCTCGATCTGAAGAGGAACTTTATTACCATCGACTAAACAGAGAGGACCTCGATTTTTTTTGGCCAAATGACAGGCGCCAAGACTCATGGCCAATAGAGATGCTTGGAGGATATTTATTTGATCTATATAACTGGCAGATATTTCTACTAAGAAAAAATCTATTTTAAAATTTTTCCCTAGAGAGATTGTACATTTTTTTTCGTTCAATTTTGTATTGATATCAATTCCAAGGTCCGTCAGAATTTGCTTACGCTTTTTAGCAGTTATTTTCTTGGAGTCCGTCACTCCCCGCCCTTTTAGCATTGTAAGAAGAGTTTTAATGTCCTTTGGTGTTCGACCTTTAAAGTCCAAAGCGACGGTGCAGGCGACAACGGGTCCTGCGAGAGGGCCACGACCCACCTCATCGCATGCTAAGAGTTGACCTTTGCCATTTTTAAGAAGGGATGAAATGATTGTCCAATCCATTATACTTTTATTCCTTTTGAGGGAGGGGGTTGTGCTCATGTAAAAGGATAGAGTTTAGAATTTTAACTTGTTGGAGTACAAAACGTTGCTCTCTTCATTATGCTTTTGCGGCATAGAGCTTGTGGCATTTTTGACGGTAACTTTACTTAAAGGCCTTGATCAGGAATGCTCCCCGTACCTGCCTTCGTGCCACACATCCGTCCTAAACGCAAAAAAGCCCCCCGAAGGGAGCTCTTAATATGCTTTTAAATTATTTACGATCGTAATCGATAGCAATTCTAGCGGACTTACCAGAACGCTCACGAAGATAATAAAGTTTTGAACGACGTGATTTACCACGTTGAACAACTTCAACCTTCTCAACATTTGGAGAATGAAATGGAAAATCTCTTTCAACGCCCATACCACTAGACATTTTACGAATTCTAAAGCTTCCTTCGTAATGATTACGAGATTTAATCGCAATGCATACACCTTGAAATACCTGAATACGTGATTTCTCACCTTCAGTAATACGGCAATGAACGGCAACAGTATCCCCAGTTTTAAACGTGGGAAGGTCTTTTACCTTTGGATTTAAATGGTCATTTTTTACAACATCAAGAAGATTCATAATCTCTCCTGTAATCTTTTAGCTGAGAGGACCGAGTTATTCGTTCTTCAGTCTAAAGTTATCTAAGGTATCACAGAGGCCTAATGCCTAATCCTTAAATCGCAAGCGATCAAGGTAAATGGCGACGGCCGATCGAACAGACAAATGGTTATAACTATCAAAGGCCGTGCCTTCGATAGGTTGCAACTTATAGTCTGACCTCTTGACCAATTCTGCATGCAATCCCCAGCCCGTACCAAATATCAAGAAATACGGCGTGTTGTCAATATTAATTTTCTTTTTCAAGTCTCTATGGTCGCCATCATATTCAGAAAAATTGGCCCCCGTCATAACAAGTTTCGGCCTTTGGCCTTCTGCCTCTTCAATAGCATCCATCGCTTTATCAACAGAGTCTGCTATACGAGCAATGGCCAAAGCATTTCCCCTATCGGGGTTATAGGCCAACCCAGTCTCAGTCTCCCAATGGCCGAGAATCCGGTTAACGAGCTTTTGTTGTGCCATAAGCGGTGTAATAATAAAATAATTCTTCACGCCAAAAGTCCGACAGCTTCTGGAAATATCATGAATATCCATATTCGTTACCGAAGTGGTAACCAACTCATTATTTTTATTTTGAATAGGGTGATGAACTAGGCCCAAGTAAAGCGATCCC
>JBFGZE010000104.1:0-9339 GCA_041586955.1 Bacteriovoracaceae bacterium | reverse complement strand
TTTGCCGTGAGTGATTTTTTTGATTTAAGAAACTTTGAAGTATGGCCCATTTCTACAATATGCCCTCCTTGCGTTCCGGCACCAGGACCAATATCAATAATATAATCTGCTTCCATCATCGTTTCTTCATCATGCTCCACTACTAATACAGTATTGCCTAGGTCGCGAAGTGACTTCAACGTTTTAATGAGCTTAGAATTATCTCTTTGATGTAAACCAATACTTGGCTCGTCTAATACGTAAAGGACCCCCGTTAGGGCGGAGCCGATTTGTGTTGCCAAGCGGATTCGTTGACTTTCTCCCCCTGAGAGTGTCATCGAAGCGCGATCTAGCGATAAATAATTAAGGCCTACATTATTTAAAAAATTGAGCCGATGTTTAATTTCTTTTAATAATTTTTCAGAAATAATTTTCTTGGGGCCAGTCATTTTAATAGCGTTAACAAAATCGAGACAATCTTTAATAGAGAGTGAACAGATTTCCATAATATCGGTATTGTTTATTTTAGTGGCGAGAGCAGTTGGATTTAAACGGCGTCCTTTGCAACTAGGGCAGGTTTTAATTCTCATATAAGTTTCGAGTGATTTTCGTATGCGCTCGGAGGTGGTTTCTCGATATTTTTTATGAAGCCAACTGACAAGCCCTGGAAAGGGTTTCGAAAATTCATAATGTGAATTTTCACTGGTAAAGGTGTAGGTATAAACTTTAGTAGATCCTTCCAGTAAAATACGAGAAAACTTTTTTGGCAATTTTTTTATGGGGATATTAAGATCAATATTTTCCTCTTCAGCAATACAGGAAATCATATTGTAGAGAAAAGAGTTTTTACGAGACAATGGTTTAATTCCACCATCATTAATAGAAATTGTTTGATCGAGTACCATAAGGTCGAGGTCAAAATTTTTAGATTGCCCAAGACCATTACATTCAGGACAAGCACCAACAGGACTATTAAATGAAAAGAGTTGGGGTTCTAAATCAGGATAAGTTTCGCCGGTAATGGGATCAAGGTTCGTCTCGCTAAAAGTAAAGCGTTTATTATTAACTAGAATTATCACTTTACCTTGACCTTCTTTCATGGCGAGATCAAGAGAATCCGATATCCTTTTTTTATTCTCTTTTTTGACTAAAAGGCGATCGATAACAAGGCCAGGACTCTCTCCTACATCCAGGTCCTTAATTTGATCCATATCAAGGGCTAAAATTTCACCATTGATTTCGAAGCGAATAAAACCCTTAGAGAGAAATGATTTAATAATCTTTTTGAGGTTGGCCTTATTTTTATAAACAATAGGTGCCAGTATTTGGATTTTTGCTTTTTCAGGCTGGTCCAAAATAAATTTACATATTTCAGGTATGGTGTAGCGCTTAATAAGCTTCCCAGAATGGGGGCTATAGAGCTCCCCTACTCTTGCAAATAAAACTCTTAGATAATCAAAGATTTCAGTTGTCGTACCAACAGTGGACCTTGGATTACGTGAGGAGGTTTTTTGATCAATAGCAATGGCAGGAGATAGCCCGGTTATAGATTCCACATCAGGAGGATTATATTGTCCCAGGAATTGGCGCGCGTAGGATGATAATGATTCAATATAGCGGCGTTGACCTTCTACATATATAGTATCAAAGGCCAATGAGGATTTTCCAGACCCTGATGGGCCGGTTATAACGGTAAGGGTATTTTTAGGTATTTCTAAGCTAATACTTTTAAGGTTATGCATTTTAGCTTTATTGATAGAGATGACGTCTTTTTTCATAGAATTACTCTGCTAATTGTTTTAAACAAAATGATAAGAGGTATTGCATTCCAGTTAAGTTGCCATTGCCCTCGCCGAATAGAGAGAAGGCCGTGCCATGATCGACAGAAAATCTTAGGAATGGTAGTCCTAAAGTGAGATTTATTCCAATGAAATTATTTTTTTGCTTGAAGGGGGCCAGGCCTTGATCATGGTGGGCGTAAACAAATAATTGAGTGGAACTATTCTTATGATGATGTAAGGTATCACCAGGCATTGGGCCAAGGAATTTGATATCTGGGAATTGAAATTTTAAACGCGCTATTCCCTTGCGTATATACTCCTCCTCAGTGCCCAATAAACCCCCCTCTCCGGCATGTGGGTTGATACCTGCAAAGATGACTTCATTAAATTGAATACCTAGCTTAGATCTAAAATGAGTTAGAGAGCGAGCAATTTTTTGTTCAACTAAATCTGAAGTAATAGATGACGTAATATTTTTAACTGGGATATGGTCGGTAAGAAGAGTTAGATATTCGTTATCAGCGATAAAATTCATTGATAAATTGGAGTCATTGAATTTATGGCGTAAGTATTCAGTATAACCCTTACAGGTCATCTCATTTAATGGCAATTGGTCCTTAGAAGTTGGTAATGTAATAAGTATATAATGTTCTTTAATTGTCTCTAGCGCCTTATCAAGGGCCGTTTTACTCAAAGGGGCTTCCTCTACGTATTGACAATGAAGTTTGTTTCCAAGGAAGGAAGCTTGAGAGTCTTCTAACTTATAATTCTTAATATTTAAAAAATTAAAGTGATCTATAAGAGTTGCTTTGGAGACAAAAAGTTTAAATTGCGCCTGGACCATTGGATTAAGGCATTGGAACGATCTTAAAAAAATTTCGAGACCAATGCCTTTTTCATGACCTTGTGTAATATAAATCATTATTAAAAATATTTAATATAATGTTTTGCTCTTTGGTTAACAAACCATTGTTGCGAGACTGAGTTTATCGATTGTTGAATTAACTCCATTTTGATTTTATCTTTTTCCACCTTATATTGATTAGATTCGGCGAGGTTTTTTTCTTTAATAAAAAAGACATGATAATAATTTCCAAGAAGGATAGGGCTTGTAAAACTCCCCTCATCTGTATTTTTAAGAATATTTTTAATATCAGTCGATAGACCATCCTCAGACACATTACCAAGATTATTGATATCTGTGCCGTTAAAAGAGGAGCCCATGACGCCTGTTGCTTGAAATTCTTTTAGGAAATTATGAAAGTGATTAAATTTTGATTTGGGTAATTTATTTTTTGGCAAAGAAAAATCAACGAGATGATAAACAAAATTAAGAGTCTTTTTATTTTGATATCTTTTATAAAAGGTATTTTTGATTTCTTGCTCTGAAACAGAGATTAATGGTTGAATAATTCTATTGGTGAAATAGCTAGACTCGATAGATTGGCGAGTTAATTCAAAGTACTCATCAAATGAAATGCCATTATTCTTGAGGAAATTTAATAAATCATGGCGCTTAAGCCCTAGTCTTTTTTCAATACTTTTAATTTGCGACTCAACTTGTTCATCAGTAGTAATATAGCCAATTTCCTGAAGCTTCTCCCGAATAAGGAATCTTTGAATAATAAGTTCTAAGATCTCCTTTTGAGTAAAATCTGTTTTATTATAAATTTGGGGGGCAATATTTTTACGCGCAGTGATTGTATTTTCGACTCGACTTACTTGGGATAAAGTAACGACTTTGTCGTTCATCGCGGCTAGAACTTTATCGAGTAGCTCAGCTGAAACGTTAATTGAAAATGTTAATATTAGAGTAAAAATAACAATACGCATAAAGACCTCGTTGGATAGTTATGCGTATCATACAAAAAAGACTTACATTTGGGTACTATTGCAAGACTTTTTTATCGATCTTGATTTTGGCCGACCTTTGCATTTTTCCGAAATAAGCTGCAATGATCTTGTCGCGTTTTGTATCGTAAACAATTTTTTTATAGAGCGCTTCATTGATATCAGTAAATTTCTTAACACCAAGAACTTTAATAATATGGTAACCAAACTGTGTTCTAATAGGTTTTGTAATATATCCGACCTTTTTACCTTTGATTGCCGAATAATACTCTGGCGCCATTCTAATTGCTGGCTGGAAACCTAGATCGCCACCGTTTGGAGCAGTTGAACTTTGAGAGAATTTATTGGCCAAGCTGGGAAAACTCTCTGGTTTTGTCTTGAGAGTTTTATGTAATGACATGATTTGCTTTAATGCAGCATCGGTTTCTTTTTTTTCAGGAACTGCTCGAACCCTTAAAAGGATATGAGCTGTCCTGTATTCTGGGTGATCTTTATAATAGTTTTTAACATCATCTTTGGTCACCTTTATTTTGCTGAGTTGTTTTTCAAGGTCCTTGGAAACTTGAGCATGAAAAAGGATATCATTCATCTTATCGACCACAACCGGGTTTTTGTGGAGTTGGTTCTTTTTGGCCTTGGCCAGTCCCAGTTTTCTATTTATCAGATCGTTGAGGACTTTATCTTTAGTAAGTACCTTGTCAGAAACAACTAATAAGTTTTGGTTATAACTTTTCATTAATTCGTGTAAATAGATTTTTTCGCCATTGACTGTTGCTACAACCTTTTTAGGGGCGGCACTTAATGAGTAGAGAGATAATAAGCAAATAATTTTGAAAGCAAATTTCATATATTTTTCCTGATAACCTTTTATATAAATATATAAAAATAATACCTTAACTGTTAGTGCGGCACAATTTGCTGGGATATATCGGTACTAAATTCCAATAGGTCCTCCAATAATAATTCTCTTTGAGAGGAAAAAATGACTTTGTAATCCGGAGTAAATTGATAGATCTTTGGACGTGCGATAAAAAAATCTATAACTTGATTGCGTATTTCTACCTCACGATCAAGGATTTCTCGATCAAAAATAAGAAAAATACTTTTACCAATAAGCTTGACGCTTTTGATTGCTAAGTTTTGAAAATTAATGCGTGTCCGCAAAATAAGGAAAAGGTTTTTAAGTTCTATGGGTAAAACCCCATAGACATCTTCCATATAGGAGATTTGTTCCTCAATTTCTTGGAGACTAGAAAAGGAAGAAATGGTTTTGTAGGTCTTTAACCTCTCAGAATGGTCAGTAATATAATTATTGGGAATATAAGATGGAAAGGAGGTTTGAATTTCAATATCTTGATTTAAAAGACGCTTTTCGCCCTTTAATTCATGAATAGCATCTTTTAATAGTTCCATATAAAGCTCAAGACCTACGGCTTCGACATGGCCTGATTGATTGGCACCCAAAATATCTCCGGCCCCTCGGATTTCTAAATCACAGGTTGCAATATTAAAACCAGAGCCAACTTCGGCATACGTTTGTAAGGCCTTTAATCGCTTTTCTGCCTCTGGTGAAACGGTTTTATTTCTTGGAATAATAAAATAAGCATAAGCTTTTTTATCAGAACGGCCAATGCGTCCTCTTAATTGATGGAGTTGAGACAACCCGAAATTATCGGCACGGTCAATAATCATTGTATTTGCAGTGGGAATATCAATACCTGATTCAATAATAGTGGTGGCTATTAGAATTTGATAATCTCCACGATAAAAGGAATTCATCCTTTTTTCCAATTCCCTTTCGGGCAATTGCCCATGTCCTATGACGATTCTTGCCTCGGGAACTAATTTTTGAATATAGTCGGCGTAGGCTTCTATATCTTGAACTTTATTATGAACAATAAAGGCCTGTCCTCCCCTTTTGAGCTCTTTGAGGATAGCATTTTTGATAGTAAGGTCATCCTGTTTGATTAAATAAGTTTTAATCGATTGTCTTTTTGGAGGAGCTGTTTTGATTAAGGATAAATCTTTAATGCCTAGGAATGCTAATTGCAGCGTTCGGGGAATTGGAGTTGCACTTAATGTTAAAAAGTCGACACTGGTCTTTAATAATTTGAGTTTTTCTTTATGGGTAACACCAAAGCGTTGTTCTTCATCAACAATGACTAGGCCGAGATCTTTATACTTAATTTTAGAGGATAATAATTTATGAGTACCGATTAGGATATCAATACTCCCATCTTCTAATTTTGAAAGAGTTTCCGTCACTTCTTTAGGCGTTTTTAGTCGGGAAATAAAATCGATATTAACCGGGAAGTCTTTAAAGCGTTTTTTAAAACTATTATAATGCTGTAGCGCCAAGACGGTGGTAGGAACAAGTACTCCAACTTGCTTATTGTCGAGAACTGCTTTGAAAGCGGCTCGCATCGCGACTTCCGTTTTTCCAAATCCCACATCGCCGCAGACTAAATAATCCATTGGGCGCGAGGATTGCATTGCTTCATTAACCTCTTTAATCGCGGTTAATTGGTCAGGAGTTTCTTGAAAGGGAAACTTCTTCTCAAATTCATAATATTCTTCTGTGGAATCAGAAAATGCAAAAGCGTGACCGGCTTGTCTTTCGGCCTGGAGCTTAAGGAGATCAAATGCTAATTTTTTAGCAGATTGGCGGGCCTTAGTCTTAATAAGACTAAATTTATTAGATCTTAAACTTTCCGGTTTAAGACTTTGCCCAGCACTAGCATGTTTTTGAATGAGGTTTAATTTATAAACAGGTACATAAACTTTATCATTATTAGCGTATTGAATAACTAAAAAGTCCTCAGCGAAACCACTTAAGTTTAGATTTTCTAGACCTTTATAAATCCCCATCCCATGCTGGGAGTGGATGACATAATCATTAATTTGCAGAGTTGATAATTGTTCGGCAAATAAGTTTGTGGGCCGAGATTGTTGTTTTTTTGTTTTCTGAGATTTCGAAGTGAAGAAATCGGATTCACTTAAGACAATTAGCTTATCATTCTCATAAAGAAAGCCATGATTTAACTTGAATTTAAAGTATTGAACACGATTTTTAATATCTCGTTCAAATGGGTAGGTATTGAGGTAATTTTCAAATTCATTTTTAGAGGAATCGTTAATATAATTAAAAATAATATCGCCTGAATATTTAAAGTCTCTATTTAAAATATCTGCCAGTACTTTTTTAAATTCAAATTGATTATCCTGGAGGCTTTGTTGGGAGAGAAGATAGGGCTTAATGGGTTGAAAACTAAATTGGATAGAGTCTTCCATTTGTTCATTGAAATCGACAATAATATTCAACGGATCAACAGAGATTGTGTGTTTATTGTTATCTTTGGCCGAGAAAGAATAAATTTGACCAGGCGATGAGATAAGGCAATCGGAGTTGAGATTCTCAATATCATGGTCTATATCGTTAAAGACCTCCTCTTTATACTCTGCTAAGCTGGTCTGAATTCTAGACGCGTCTAATTCAATGTGAATGGTTTTGGCAGGCAGGTAGTCAGCAATTAATTGAGTTTCCCCAAAAAATAAAGGCATAAGTGTGACATAGTCTTCAGGTAATATTTGACTTGATAATAAATCGAAAAGCTTCTTGCGTTTTAAAAACTTTTCTTTGTACTTAGGTCCTGGCATTGGGATATTACTTCTCAAATTATTGGCGTATAGATCACCGTGAATAATTTGAGGGGCAGGGCCGAGACTCACTTGTTTAAGTGGCCGGTCTTTGAGTGTTTTATTTGAATCGCGATCAATAGCATAAATCTCTTCAATCATTTCATCAAAATAATGAATGCGAAAAGGCCCGGAAGAAATGGGAAAAATATCGAAAATTTCACCTTTGCGAGAAAAGGTACCTGGCTCTTCAACAGTAATAGTCGATTGATAACCGAGATTGACAAGATTTTCTGCCAATTGATAAGGATCAATAATAGTACTTGGTTCCAGTAGAATTCTATTATCGCGAAAAAACTTTTGGGGAGGCAGCTTCAAGGAAAGTGCCTCTATGGTTGTAATGATAAATTTTATTGGTTTCTTTTGAGATAATTGATCAAGAGCAAAAAACCTTTTGAGAAGATTTGATTCACACGGGACATAACCACTAAAGGGACTGTACTCAAGGCCAGGAAAAAATAAGACTTCATGGGGATAGGTTTCGCGCAAGCGATCGTACCAATCCTCAGCTTCATCTAATGTGGGAAAAATAAGGTTGATGGTTTGATCGCTTAAAGGCCCACCCTCTTTTACCCCGCTCGCCAAAAACCATAAAAACTGATCGATGTTAACTTTTGAGATATGCAAAGGGCGCACTGTTGACCCGGTGTTCCATAACGTAATTTTATTGAATAATTGTGAAAGCATAGTGTAACTTTGTTTAATGATGCATGAAGTCTTTTCTTCTGAAAACAATAATAAAAGGATTGTTATATATTTTCCACAAAAAAGACCATTCAAAATATTTTCAGACCGCTAACATTCATGTATCTTTAGAAAGCTATTCAGATTATCAAATACGGAGTTAAAATATGGCGGCGCAAAATTTAGACGTCTATATGCCTATCATTATATTGATGAGTTTTGCAGTCATCATGGTGGTAGGTGCCCTCTTAGTGGGGAAAATTTTAAGACCTCATAACCCAACAGTTCTCAAAGAAACTGCTTATGAATGTGGCGAAGCCCCTGTCGGTTCTGCCTGGTCTAATTTTAACGTAAGATTCTATGTTGTTTCACTGATCTTTATCATTTTTGATGTTGAAAGTGCTTTGATGCTGCCTGTGGCAAGTGTCTTTAAAAAGTTCAACGATATCGGTGAAGGCGGAGTGGTACTAGGTAGTTTCCTCTTTTTCATTGGTGTTCTTATTTCAGGTATTGTCTATTGTTGGAGCAAGGGCGATCTTGATTGGGTTAAAAGTTTTCAAATTAAAAATTCTAAGGAAAATTAAATGAATTCTACTATTGTGTCCTTTTTGACTCAATTTGAGGGAGCCACTGAAGCAATTAACCGCTTAAGTGAAACCTTGGGTTTTAATGCTGTCCATCTTGTTACGTTTTTAATATTTTTTCTCGCCGCTTTCATTGTTGTGAACGTCATGGCCTTGATTGGTGGCCTTGGAACATACGCAGAACGAAAAATTTCAGCAGATATTCAGATGAGACAAGGACCTAACCGTGTTGGTCCTTTTGGCCTCCTGCAATTTCTTGCTGACGGTGTGAAGATGATTACCAAAGAGGATGTCCTTCCCCATGAAGCGGATAAATTCTTATTTACAATTGCTCCACTTCTCGCCTTATTAGGGGTTCTTGCTACTCTGGCGGTGGTCCCTTTTTCTAGCGGCTTTATGATGACAGATCTCAATGTAGGGGTCTTTTACCTTCTCGGGGTTTCCTCTCTTGTTGGTGTCGCAGTCTTTTTGGGTGGCTATTCATCAAACTCTAAATGGTCTATGCTCGGGGGAATGAGGGGTGCCTCTCAAATAATTTCTTATGAAATTCCTGTTACATTATCGATCTTATCGGTTGTCGTATTAGCTGGTGGTTTATCTTTTGGAACTTTAGTTGAAGCACAAACAGGTCTACCTCATGGCTGGTTCATGTTTCATAACCCGTTTTCCTTTATTGCTTCAATCGTATTTTTTATCGGTGCCTTAGCTGAAACAAATCGTGCCCCTTTTGATCTTCCCGAAGCGGAATCAGAATTGGTCTCCGG
>JBFGZE010000103.1:0-10070 GCA_041586955.1 Bacteriovoracaceae bacterium | reverse complement strand
CTAGATTGAGCTTCTCAATATTGTACTCTGTGGAAATTAAATCATACCCTGCTTGAGATATCTTTTTGTATTCCGATTGATTAGACTCCCAATTTTGAATAATATTTTTTAAAAGGCCCGACAAATTCGACGCAGCATCATGACCAGCAGAAGAAAATGAATATCCTGTCTCCCCATGCTTTAATATATCCGCAACCCCACCAAAGTTTGACCCAATAATGAGGGCCTTTGTCAGCATTGCTTCGGCCACAACGAGACCAAATGGCTCCGGGATTGTTGACGCATGAATGACGATATCCATCGCATAAAAATAATCTCGGATATTTTCTTTGGCGGGTATAAATTTTATGACTCCGCCGGATGTACTCTTTATTTTTTTTAAATATTGCTGATCAGCTTTATTATTGGCATCGCCAATAACGAGAAATTCACACTTCCTAAATTCCTCGTCACTAATATTATTTTTTAGCAAGTTAATAGCATCGACAAAAGTATGAAACCCCTTCCACGAAGTTATCCGTCCGGCCATTCCTATTACAATTTTTTCTTGGGCGATATCCAGTTCGATTTTTTTATCAGAGGTTTTCTTGATAAACGGAATACCATAATTTAGTATTCGCCATTTCTTTTTTGGTGTAACCGTTTTTAACTTTTCATGCACGCTCATAAAGTAGGGCGTGTTAAAAAAAATTCTAGACATCGGTAAAAGCGCGGCCATTTTATCTAATGGTAAACAAAGAGGTCCATGTTGAAACCACACCCTTTTAATACCAAGCCCTATTGAAGAAAAATAGGCCGAAACGACAGAGTACGGCATTGTATAATGAATTATTGATGGTGAAATTAATTTAATATTTTTTCGTAATTCTAAATTAACCTTAATCACGCTAAGGATATTTTTAAGACGAAACTTATTAGATAAAACGATAGTTTTTACACCTCTGGCCTTGGCCTGCTCGACAGCAGCTCCCTTTTCATAAAATATAATGGTAGGATCCCACGTATTATTAGAGACATGAGAAGTACAAACGTCTATAACAAACCTTTCTGCTCCACCAATATATCCGTTAGGACATATATAAACGATCTTTTTTATCATAAGATTATTTTAGCGTACTCTAAGAGATCGATGTCTTATGGGCATAAATTTACGATTAGCTTCACCTGTTTAGAGTTCTCCTATATAATATTATTTATGGAGAATTCTAAACATAAAGAGTACGCCTTATTACAAGCGGCTGGGTCGTCCGATAACGATATATACAGTAACGTAATTACAGTACTTAAAAAGCTTAATTCACATGAAACAAAGACATTACTTGACATCGGTTGTGGAAAGGGTGCTTTTTTAAATTTAGTTAAAGATAATTTTAGTCAGTTTTTATTAAGTGGAACTGATTTATTCGATTACCAGGAATCTATTTCCAAAATAGGAAAGTGGCTTAAATTAGACCTAAACGATTTTGCCACAGATGATTTTGAGAAGTACGATATTATTACTGCCATCGAGGTAATTGAACATTTAGAGAATCCTCGTCATTTTATTCGATCACTGAGTAAATTACTTAAACCGAATGGGCATCTCATTATAACAACCCCAAATACTGAAAGCTTTACCAGTTTATTATCTTTTGCTTTGCGTGGCTATCACTCCGCATTCGGCCCAAGATCTTATCCCGCGCATATTACCTCTGTCTCATCATTCGAATTAAAACTAATGGCAAAAGAAATTGAATCACTCGACCTCATTGATCAAATATATATACCAAACGGTCGCATCCCAGGTACAAAACTCAGATGGAAATCCATTTTCCCTTTCCTTACGGGAAAAAGGTACTCAGATAACTACATATCAATAATTAAAAAGATCTAACTTTAAAGTTCACCCGAAACCTAAGAACATTCTTTAAGTTGCAGGGCTATCGTAGCGTAAATCCTTCTTCTCTTCATCGATGACAATCTTACCACCTGCCTCATTATAAACAATCAGACCAATGGCCGACCAAAACCAATAATAGAAGGACTCAGGATTAAAAAGAAGCGACGAAGACCCATAACTTCCCAAAAAGTTAATTAGAACCATCGCAAAAGCACCTGACATAATCAAAGCTGACCTGGTTTCACCTTTTTTAGCGCAATAAATAATCCCCGAAAATTGAATCAGTATATTGAGGATAAGGATCAAAACATAAACAAATCCTCCAATTCCTAATTCGAAAATAACAAGATAAATTAAATTATCATTTCCCCAAAAGTATCCTTGCTCAAGACCGATATGTGCACGTCTCGCTTCCGCAAACTGGGGTAGAAAATTAGATGTCATTCCAGGGCCGACCCCAAATGGCAGCTGAACTCTTCTCTCCAAAGTTTCATAAAGGCGAGCAATACCCATTCGTTGCGCCAAAATCCCTTCATTTTCTAATTCTATTAAACGATTTAAGCTAGTTTTTGTATCAATTTGATCGCCCACAAGCGTCGACACTAATTTAATCCCCACAAAAGATATTAGCGCAGCAAGCGTAAATCCAAATACGATTTTACTGACTTTAACTTTTTTGATCATAATATAGGCAATCACCATAATGATAACAAAAAGGATGTAACGCAATAAGAACGCTCGGACTTGACCTATAAAGAGAATATAAAAAGAAAAGATCGTTAAAGCTAGATAACAGAATACTTTTTGCTTATTAAGGTTTTTATCAGCAAGAAATTTAAGTACTGTAAATCCTCCCGATAGAAATATATACCCCGAAAATCCACCTGGTACATATGTAGTCCCCCAAGGGCGAAAGTTACTACCGCCAAAGACTTTAAATTTCTCAAATAAGTTTGAATAATATGGTGAGATCGAGTGCATAAAATCAGCGCCCATCATCATTTGTTTAACACAAAGAAGGCAAATCAAAAAAACGATTACTGAATAATAATCAATAAATTTTTGAAATTCTTCAGAATAAATATCAAATTTATTCATAACTAATGAAAGGAAAAGGAAAAAGGGGAAAATATAATATTTTGATGTGGCAAAGCTTGGTAAAATACCTGCCCCTTTAGGATTAAATAACTCCAATCCAAACCAACAGAAGTGTAATATTATAAGCGTCACAAGACTTTTCGGGACTAATTTTAGGTCAAATAAACGCCGATCTTTAATCAGATCTTTTGTTATGCCCAAAACCAAAAGACAATCAAATACAATTCGAGAAACTGAGTTATATCCCCATAAAATTCGTCCTTGGCCTTCAATCAACGCCAATATTAAAAGCGCATAAATGTTTTTACGTAACCCCGAAGAAATAAGGCCTGCCAACACAAAAAAACAAATTATAAGGTAGAGGTACTTGACTAAAGGAGTACCAAGAAAGTTCAAAATCACGTAAAGAATTATTAGTACGTATTGAATTTTAAAAAGAGCTTTACTTTGCATTTTTTATCGTTTTTATGGATGCCTAATCCATATATTGAGATTCAAATTCAATACTAGAAAATTCTTAACCCATTTTTAATTTTACTGGAAGTTTGAATATATTTTAAGCGTTGGAGAAAAATGCCTCCTTAATTTGGATAGATTTAGGAGTTGCTTTAATTGGTTTGAAGAAAAACTATGTTTTATTTTCCTAGTCACTAGGAAAATAATCCTCTCTTAAAGACCATACAAAAACTGACTCCTTCTTAGCAACGACCCATGTTTCATCCTCCCAAACAAAATCCGACTCTTTTGGAAAGACTTTAAGTTCCAGATCAGAAATACTTGGTTCACCTAACTCTAACCATTGATCAATTCTTTCCATTAATGACCTAAGCGCATAATCATTTCCATAACAATCAATTCTTTCAGGATAGGCAATGGCAAATGAACTATTCTCTTTGTCTAAATAACCAAATGTACGGCTCCCATTTTCTAAAAGAATATGAATGAACTTTTCATCCGTAACAGTTAAAAAAGACTTAAGTCCAAATGTGCTCCAATAAAACGAGGCATCGCTAATATTTGTCCATTTAATATTTTGACTAGCGACAACTTTATTCTCTATATTGTTTTTCTTCAATAATGTCCCAATCGGAACTTCTTCCATATCTTCTACCCGAAGCTTCCCTGTTAAAGGGACGAATTCACATCCTAAAGAATAAAGGGATTGAAAACAATGTCCGCGTTTTTGCAATAAAATTAAACGATCCCCAGCATATTTATTCTTAAGGATAAATAACAGAAGACCCTCATCTTTGATTTGCTTAAAAAAACATCGAGGTAATTCATACGAACCTGCCGTGAATATGATTCTATCGTAAGGTGCTTCTGGTTCCCAGCCGTCACTTCCATCTCCATGAATAATTTGAACATTTTTAATACCAAGTGCATCTATTGATTTTTGAGCTCGTTCTATTAAGTCCTTAATAATTTCGACAGAAACCACTTTTCCAGTTGGCCCTACAATATCCGCCATTAAAGCGGCATTCCAACCACTACCAGTTCCCAGTTCAAATACTTTATGACCTTTTTTTAAACGAAGAATATCGATAATTCTAAGAACAAAAGAAGGTTGGGAAATCGTTGACACATATTCTGAGCCTAGCTCTTTTTTAAAATCATTTTCATCCCCATAAATCATAAGAGGCTGATCTGCGTAAAGCAGTGAGAGATTATCCTCAATATTTGCTTCATCTATATCGATCCATACTCCTTGGGATAAATTACGATACCGCGACACGAATTGATGCCTAGGCACATGGTAAAAAGCATCCTTTACAGCTTGACTTAAGGGCGTACTACGATAGTTACGTGTGGCCAATTTTAATAATTCATCTTGATACATTTTAGCGGGCATAAATGGATCCCCTGTTGAAGAAGACGTTAATTATAGCCAATCTCTAGTTTTTACAGATAGCGTTATTTGCAACCTAATATTTAACCGCGGTGGTGCTTCTCTCCCTATCACAGTCCATCACGAAGTCAATTTTCTTACCTGCAATATATTGGCCAAGGCAAAAAGGTTAATTGCCGTAAAATAAAGCGACTGTACTCGCTCATGGAGTCGGCAAACCCCAACGCCACAATAAGGAAGTTAACGAGAACTCCTTTGCATAATACCATAAATAACTAATAAGAAGGCATCAGGTTCTCAAAATTGAGACCTCTCACCAAATAATCCTAGCGAATCTTTTTAAATACACAGAACGATTTTTTTAAGGGTCGACAAACAGTAAAACAAAAATTTAATTTTTCTTTACGGCCCTCCGGTAAGGTCCAATGACAAGGGTTTTATTTTTAGAAAAAGGTCGTAGTAGACGGAAATATCCCACAGGATTAATATTTTTTAGGTAATATCAAGCGCAATGAATATAGCTAAAAAGGTATTTCATTTCTTTTTTTGGCATAGAACCGTAAATTCATCGGCCATATTAAAGAATTCAAAAATACGCCATAGTTTTTGAATAATTCTTTGATGAAATTTAGGGAATTTAATGTAGGCATATGAATTATTTAAATTTACTCGCACTTTTTTAACTTCCCAGCCTTCTTTTTCCAAGAACGACATTAGGGTTTGAGGTGTAAAATGCCAAATATGTTCATTTGGCTGATAACCAACCCAAAGCCAATTCGCCCCCGGGCCGCGATTAAGGTAATTTAAAAGGCGCAATGTTCTAGGTATCCCCCCATTGATATTTGGAACACCCAAAAGCAAATAACCTCCAGGGTTTAGACGCTCTTCAATTTGTGCTAAAAAATCCTTTGGCGATAGTACATGCTCTAAAACATGATTTGAAGTTATAACATCATATTTTTCAACGACTTCTTCAAGGGTTTTTCTGGCAATATTAACACCAAATTTTTTTTTACCTATAGGAATGGGATGTGGGTTTAAATCTATTCCTGAAGCCTTAAAACCCAGATCTTCCGCTGCTTTTACGATATAGCCAAGTCCACATCCAATGTCTAACAGCTTTCCCTTAACATCTATCTTGCTGAGGTCCTGAATCGTTCTTTTCGCCATCTTGAGCCAGAAATTTGTTTGATCTGCCGATTCAGCATAATAGTTTGGGTCATCATACAATTCCTTGGCATCATCAAGACACGAAATAGGCGAGGGGTCAGTTCTAACCAAAGAACAGCTCGTGCACTCCACTAACTTATACCCTTCAAACCTTTTTGTTTTTTTGTAGGGGTCAAAATATTCGATGAATTTTTTTTGCCCACATAGGCACGTTAAGTAAACCTGCTCTTTTGGGGTAAAATCAATACTTTTCTTTTGTTGCGTATTTAATTCCATAGTAAAATCTTGTTAAGTCCAAATCAAATTATAGTGGCTTTTTATTTTTATTAACAGTTAAACCTCATTACTAATTATGACCGACAATGAAAGTATTAAAAGGAAGAAAATTGCGACCCAAAGCAAACGCGGCCTTTTGATCCTTTCATTAAGAACGGCCATAACAAATGTTTTACAATTTATATCAAGTATCTCCTTGGCCAGGCTTTTAACTCCCTATGACTATGGAGTCTTTGGCATACTTAATGGGTGGATTAGTTCACTATCATACCTCACTGATATCGGCCTACACGAGTCTCTCGTCCAACAAAAAAGTGATATCAGTATCAATCAAATGAAGTCCTATCTTTCTATTCGAATCATTTTAAGTGTTTCTGTTTCAATATTTTTTGGAATTTCTTTTATTTTTTTAAAGAGTTATTACAACTTTAAATCAGATTCCCTGGGACTTTACTTTTTAGGCCTTATTACCATATTTGAAGCATTCTCAACCATTCCCAAAATCCATTTTCAAAAAAATTTAAATTTTATCGCCTTTTCTAAAATAGAATTAATCAGTACTGTTTTTTTGTATATTGGCCAAGTTTTATTTGCTTACTTAGGGTTTGGCTTTTGGTCATTCTTTATCGGTATAATCCTTAGGCAGCTAACGATTATTGCAAGTGGGTTTTACCTTAAAATGTATCACGTCCCCAGCTTCACTCATCTCCAACCAATATTTAGTAATTTAAAAAAGGGCGTTTTTTATCAAATTAATTTGATTATCATCGCACTCAACGCCATCTTCATACCTATTATTTTAAAATTATTTCTCGATGTTGATACTATTGGGCTTTATTTTTGGACTAATGGACTCGTTTCTATTCCACTAGTATTCATCAATAATTATAATAACGTTCTTTTTCCCGCAATTGCCAAATTACAAAGCAACCGAGAGCAAATTAAAATTTTAATTACACGGGGTGGGGAAGTTCTTATTCTCGCCATTGGTCTTATCTTTGGCCTCGGCGCGGCGCTTGGGCCATCTCTTATCGACATTTTGTTTAATGAAAGATGGTATGCCGCTAAAAGTATTATTGCCTTAATTTCTTTGACGATAGGACTCTATGGGACTCGCAATATCATTAACTCGCTTCTTTCTGGTATTGGTAACCCGTTTATGCGATCTAAAATAGAACTTATTAACTTCTTTTTGGTGATTGGCTTAACATATATCCTTGCACAGCAATTTCAACTTTTTGGATTTTTATATGCACAGACTATTGCTAACTTCACGATCTTAATTATTGCTAGTATTTATGCCAGAGAATATATTCAATTTGACTTAATCAAACGCTTTATCATCGTTTTCAGTGGAGCATTACTGGCAAACTACCTTCTTTATAATTTTAAGCTTGTAAATAATATTTTTATTTCCTTTCTAATATTTATGTTAGTATTTTTTCCCTTTTGCGTTCTTCTCGATCGTAAAATTATCATTGATCTTCAACAAATATTTCATAAAATTAAATCTTTCATTAAAAAATAAACGCTTTTTAAAATCCTCAAACTTTATTTTTAGGTTGTATAAAATTTTTTCCAGATCCAGTTTTATAAAAAAATTAGGCCCACGCTGCGATAACAGGCAAAAGTGAAATGGGCTTCCTGCTAGGTGAATTAATTTCAAATCAATTAGGGAATACTTTTTTAAAAAAAAGATCGAAGACAACAAAAATTCGAGGGACATAAAAAGCGTCAAAAATCTAAAGTTTTAAAAATTGATAATCTTAGGGAGTCTTAAGCAAGTCACAGAAATCAAAATGGCGGAGAAGGCGAGATTTGAACTCGCGGTACCCAAAGGGTACGACACCTTAGCAAGGTGTTGGATTCGGCCACTCTCCCACTTCTCCGAAATGAATGGCGGAGGACACAGGATTCGAACCTGCGGACCCGTAAAGGTCAACGGTTTTCAAAACCGCCGCTTTCGACCACTCAGCCAATCCTCCGTAAGGAGCATAATAATCAGAAAAGCTCAGAATGGCAATATAGAAGTATTATTTTAACTGCCGAATATACGATTCAATTTTCTTCCTATCGGGAGCGCCGGGATGGAGTTTGAGATAGGTCGTCAATTCCTCTATGGCCAAGGAGCTCTGACCGATGGCCTGAAAAATAAATCCTAGTTGTTTACGTATTTCTGGATTATTAGGCCGGTGACGCTTTGCGCGATTATACAATTCAACAGCTTGTTCCATATAGTTTTGACGCATCTTTATCCAACCCAGGGCCATCAGTGCATCAGGAGACCTTCCGTTGAGAGATATAGACTTTTCTAATGATTTTATGGCGTCAGGATAATTTTCCATTAAACGGTGTATTTCCCCGCTAATATAATGGCCCTCAAAGAGAGTGGGGTTGTACTCAACCTCCTTCTTTGCCGCCTCTAAGGCCTTAGTATAGTCTTTTTTTAGAATATGGGACTGCGCCAAATGATAATGGGCGAGTGGATAATTAGGGAGCCTGGTAATAATATCAGTAAAGGTTGATATGGCCTGGGCCGGTCGTTTTAATTTTAAATATTGGCTGCCCATAATAATTCTTGTTTTAAGATCCCCTGGGTTTAACTTCAAAGAACTTTCGCAATAAGAAATGACATTAATGGGATTTTCCTCAATCAATGAGCTCTTGATCATAAAATGATAAAAAGAAGGATCTTCTGTAATCAGCTTTCCAACCTTTTCTTTATATTCATTAAAATCTTTTATTTTTCCATCTCTATAGTAGTAAGTGGCGATGTCACCAAGTAAACGAGGATGGCCGGGGTTACTTTCCAGTAATTTCCGTAAATAGCCAATCGCTGTTTCACCGCCATCTAACTCATAAAGGATTTCTCCAAATAATGATTTATAATTAAGGTTTCCGGGATCAAGGTCGACTGCCTTATTTATCATTTGTTTACTTTCTTTATAGCGACGGTGATTGAGATAAAGACGTGCCAAGCGATAATAATCCTCATCATTAAGTGGGTCACGTTTAAGAGCGATCTGTAACCATTTCGCCGCCAAACTCGTATTTCCTCTTTTATAAAAATAATAACCTACGATAGAAGCATATTCTGCAGTATCCTTTAGTCGCGAACCAGAAATACTATTGATTTCATAATTGGCGTCATCCAGTTTAAAACTTTCAATCAAAGAAAATATTAGCGTTTTAAAAATCTTAGCATTTACAGGATGACTATTTCGCAAATCTTTTAACGACTCTGTCGCCATTCCGTAATAACCTCGTTTAATTTGAATATTAGATAATAATAATTTTGCTGGAATATAATTGGGATAAAGATCAACTGCATCAATAGCATAACGGAAGGCCGCCTCCCATTTTTTTTCTTTGACCGCTCGTTGTGATTTTTGCATGAGGTTTAAAACTTTACTTTCAATGATAAGATCTTGGGTGGTCTTTTCTCCTCCTATTTCTAATTCAGCAAGCTTTGACCGCAATCTTTGAGTGTCATTTATCTGGATAGCAATTTTAAAAAATACAGAAGCACCTTTGGTATCTCCTTGGTAGCCTGCGAGTAGTCCTTGATATTCAAATAACTCACTCGTAAAACTCGGAGAATTCTCCGCTTTCTTTTTGTGAACTCTTTTTAAAATATTTGTAAAATTTTTAAACTCATTTTGCGAAAGGCGAATTTCTGCTAAATCCAATAATAACCTTGTCGAATCTTCATATTTTTCTAATCCGTTCTTTAAAATTTTTCCCGCTTCTTCCCAATTTTCATTAACCTTGTAATAGAGAAATAATGAATGATAAATG
>JBFGZE010000102.1:0-10095 GCA_041586955.1 Bacteriovoracaceae bacterium | reverse complement strand
TTTTATTTGGTATGGCGATAAAGCAATATTCCATTTTGTTAATTCATCAATATTCCCCTGAAAGTGTCGTGAGACACCATCATGACCAGCTCCTATTATTATCGATTGCCCCGGCGAGGAATTACGTAATGGACCTGTAGTATTAATTGGAGAAACAAATTCACCGTTAACATAAATTTTTCCGCCTAAATTTTCATCGTACGTAAAAGTGATATGGTTCCACATATCGGACTTTATAGGATAAGAAATATTGTGATAACCAGGAGATGTTGTGCCTCCAAGATAAACTCGAATCTCAGATCCGACGGCCTTGTCGATTGTAATCCATGTTCTATCTGAATTACCATCATATATAATGACTCCGTCCGACCCCCAAGACGATAAATTAATAGGAAAAACCCACGCTGAAATAGTCGTTTGCTCAGTAAAGCCATTGACCCCAACGTTTCCATCTATTTGTAAATTGTCGCCACCAGCACCATCAAAACTACCGGATTGGCCACCAACCTTCGAATTGTAACTAAATGTCGCATCAGCGTTAGGGGCTCCATCATTGCCATTCCCAGAAGAGTCCTTCCAATTACCATCCATTTTCCAATATCCAATAATGTTGGAATATTGAGGAGTCCAAGAAGAAGAAAGCTCACTATAATTAGCGTTTTGGGTCTCATATAAACTTAATACTTCATTATCAGTTAGACCTGTATTCCAAATAGCGATATCGTCTAAATCTCCATCAATTTGGGAAGTTGAATTAGGGTTGTCGCCGAGCTTTAAATTTTCAGTAGATATTCTTAATGGCGGATTCGCCTGAACATCTTCTCTTACTTTTCTTCCATTAAAATAGATCGCTATCCTAGAACTACTATAGATAGTAACGACGTGAACCCACTCACCCGTTATAAAAGGTTCGTTTGACACTTCTAAATATGCCCAGCCCGAACCAGTGTCATAAAAAAACCTTAAGAGACCAGACGTTTCAACAACAATATAATATGAACCAATACCCCCTGCCCCCTTTCCAAGGATATGAGGTCTATTCCCATAGGAATTAAGCTTTACCCATGAAGATATTGTGACATAATTGGGATTTAAGCTTGTATTATTTGCAATCGTTATAAAGTCACCTGAGCCATCAAAGCGGCCGTCTTGACTTCCGATTTTTGAATCACTAGAAAACGTTGCATCTCCACTAGCAATCCCATCATTACCACTTCCTGACGAGTCACTCCAATCCCCGTCCATCTGCCAATAACCCACAAGGTTTCCTGACTTGCTTGGAAGAATTGTGCTCACATGAGTTTCTGTAGAAGTCGGTTTGTCTCTTAATGTAACCTTAGGGCCAGTTACTTGTGTCCCCACATGGAGCCCATTATTAAAGTCTGATCCCGAGTGAGCTGTATCGACAGTCTTAAGCGAGGCACTCCCCGAAGAAATTTCGACATAATTAGTGTCATAAACGTAATTGCTCGAGGAATTAAAAGACCATGTATGGTCAAACATTGAAGCCGCAATGGAGGGACATAATCCATTAGCAAGCCTGCTGTTGGGACAAAAGTTTCCAGCAGATGCTGAATCATCTAGATCTTCAAGTATCTGTCCATTGCATCCCAATAGAAAGCTTAAAGTAAAACAGAAAATGAACAATTTTTTTACAAAATCCATTCTGCCCCAATTATTATTCTAAAAGCCTTTGGGCCTTTTAATGTCTTTTCGGATAGTTGCAAAAGAATTTTAGTCAATATATCCTTAAAAACTATTGTCCCATAATTATCACCACTAAAGAAAAATCAAGTATTATCGTATAGATAGAGAGTGAAGATGCGCCAGCGTATCTTAAAAACTGCCTCGTTTTTAAGGAAATGAGCGACAAACCAAAAACTGAAAAAATGTTCTGTCTACCCATGAATAAACATACCGAATTGAGGCCAACACTTTGACCTCTCAAGTAGCGATGGAAGGCCTTCTATAAAACCAATAAATGGATGACTTGGTCTCTTAAAATTGGTACCAAGTCACTCTGTTCAATCATTTATAATTGTCTTTTGGTATTTACCAATTGATGGTAATCGTTAACAATGTTATGCCCTATTACCCAGAAGAAGCATTAAAAATCAAAAAGGCATAACCGTTGCAAAATTAGAGATT
Organism: Bacteriovoracaceae bacterium; assembly: GCA_041586955.1. Taxonomy (GTDB): domain Bacteria; phylum Bdellovibrionota; class Bacteriovoracia; order Bacteriovoracales; family Bacteriovoracaceae; genus JBFGZE01. Next base: position 7,947 of record JBFGZE010000102.1, on the reverse strand, counting down.
GGTAAAAAAACGATCACCTCTCTACCAAAAGTACTTTTAACTAAAAATGATTCACTCAACATAAGGAGTCCCCTATGAGTCTACTTGAACAAATTAACACCCAAGTCAAAGAGGCAATGAAGGCCAAAGAAAAGGAAAAACTTCAAGCCCTGCGCTATCTCAAAAGTATGTTAATGGAAAATCAGACGGCAAAAAAACCAATTGCCGAAATGGATGTGGTGGTTAAGTACCATAAAAAATTAAAAGATGGCCTTGCACAATATCCAAGTGGTCATGATATGATTCCTGGTATTGAAAATGAAATCGAGATTATTAAAACTTTTTTACCTGAAGAATTATCGGAGGAGAAGGTTATCGAGCTTATCGCCGGTATCAAAAAGAAACTTGAGGGCCCGAATATGGGTGCTATTATGAAAGAATTGCAACCTCTAATCAAAGGTCGCTTTGATGGCAAGCGCGCCTCAGAATTAGTCAAAAATAGCTTATAATTTATTGATCGTCATCGGAATGCTCAACAGAGCATTCCATGGAGATCGGAAAATGATCTGAAAGAATTTCTTTATAGAGCCTATAATAATTCCGTGTATCAATCTGACTGGTAAAAACCCTTGATTTAAAGATAGCAACTTTTCTCTCAATATCCACATTGGAATAAGCGGGGACGATCTTCCCTCTTTTAATTGTTTTTTCTCGTTTTAATTGGTTTCTGTATTTTTTTAAATGACGCTTAATTTTATCCTTATTAATAATTGAAGGGGTTTTAATATGGTTGTCTCGAACGAGATATTTATTGTCTACCATGGCCCTAATTTTACCACGCATAAAATGATGGCGCTGCAAAGAGCGGGCCTTATCACCATCCACACATTCGCTAGTATGGGTTTTATCAAAGACAAAATGGTCATAACTATTAGCCGAGCCTTGAGTACTACGACCTTTCTTATCATAGCGATTAATACTCAAGCTTGTTGGTTTCTTCATAAAAAGGTCGAGATTAGTATATTGATTCATTAATTTTTTTAAAAAAGGATTGGTTGGTTTAAGGTTCATATCGGAAAAATAAAGGACATCCTTTTCTTTGTACTCCGCCATCAATTTCTGCATTAGTTCCATGGTGACATTAACTTCTGCAAAGCGCGCATAATTATTCTTAGCAACGCCAAAGCCCACCTCCGAATAATGATCGACGCCAAAGGAGCCTTGTAATATGTCCTTCATAGGAGCTTCTTCTTCAGGGGAGTTAAAAATAACGTGCCCGACAACAAGTGAGAAGTCCCAATTCCCCGCCTGAAAGCTAGCGAGAAATGGTCGCCTGGAAAACACACTCCGGACATCGCGCCCCATAAAGGAGCGTCTGAGATTGGGGTAACAGGCCTGAAACTCCCCTCCCTCTTTAGCATTTATATACTGTCGGCAATGCTCATTGGGCACAGGCTTCACCAAACGCGCTCGGTAAAAAAGTCCGACTAGTTCTTGTTGATGAAAACTTTTGGCCGCTTCACCACGAGGAGATAAAATAAGCGCCCAAGAAGGATCTAACTTTTTAAGCTCCATTAATAATTTATAATACCCGGGTGCCTTATACAGACGATGTAACTCTTCGCGTTTTTTTTCGAGAACCAATTTTTGGGCGTCACTAGACACGTTTTTTAAATCGCGATTCACTTCCTTAATGACCTTAATAAGTCGTTCATTATGAATGGCATCTTTGCCGATATTGGCCAATAATTCGAGTCCGGCCATCACATCCCAGCTATTAACGATTTCTGCTAATAATCGATAATCCTTGAAACTTGATTTCAAATTACCTGGATGCCAGAGATTAAAGCTGGCCAATTTAATGCTAGGGCGTAAGTCCTTATTATCCTTAAGGTAAAAATGTTCGGCGGAATCGGCGCCGTAATGATGATAGGACTCATGGCACTCAAGCTTAAATTGCTTGCGCACCAAAAAATCGCGGATCTCAACACATTTCTTTTGATAAAAACGGTTCTTCAGGGCATCACCCGAAATAGTACGTTTTTTTCCATATACAGAGGTTACAAGCAGCAACCCTACCCAGCACAAAGTTTTTTTCATAGATCGTAATTTTATAGGCCCAAGGCTTCTTTGACAAAGGTATTAAACAAGCTAAGTAATTGAAAATTGGCAACCTAACAGGATTTTAACAATTACTCGCTCAGGAATCTGCGTAGCTTAATAGGGGAAATATTCCCCATTTTTTACATCCCAGTAAAAAGATAGAATAGAATAGGAAATGAGAGCAATTTTGGCTTTTGATTAGATATTAACTTATTAACTGAGGGTTAACCCATGACCAGATCTTTTCGCGTCATACTTTTAAGTATACTCCTTGCCTTTTCTTTATCGGCACACGCCGCAGGCGCAGGCAAATTAATTGATTATCTTTTTAATGATTCAGGCCTAGTTGAGGTCCTGACAAAGAATGGTTTTGAGCAAAGCAGTGCCGTTAAACTCCGCACTTATGTCCAAAACTCCATTAAAGGCCTTAATTATTCTCAGAGTATGCCAACACCTGCCCAATTTAAAAAAATAATTACTGAATTAGGAGGGACCCCCAAAGAAGTTGCCCTTCGTAAGAAAATTCTCATTTTAATGGATAAGCCTACTACAAACGTTGGCAAAGAGGATATTACTGAGGTTATCAATGGCCTGATTTATCTTTCAAACCGCTTCACACGCAGTGGAAACTCTGTTTTAGGCTGTGCCACTTGTTTTGATGCTAAACTCGCTTCTCATGGAATTAAGTTTACCATGGAAGCACTTTCCGATTCCGCCTCTAAGCAGATCCTTAGCTCCAATATGATGAAGTCGGCCCGCGATATTCGTGTGTATAACGCTGCCCAGGTGAGAAAACTAAAACTAGGTGATTATTCTAAAGCAACGATCTCCCCCGCTGAAGAAAAGTCATTGGCGCTGGCCTTTAGTTATGGTGAGTCAAAGTCAAAGAAAACAAAACCACATCGTCTTTTCTTTCAAAACTATATTAACCTCATAAAGAAAAATCCTAATGGTGCGAATATCTTTGATGATAGTAATCCGCAATTATGGCGCCTCTACTCTAATAAGAAGTTCCAGGAAGAATACATGGTGACATGGAGTAGCTTTATCAAAGAAGTGAGCGATAATATGAAACCAGATGAGACCCCTCGCGAGACGTGGTACCGTATCTTACGTAAAAAAGCAGGCGATAACCCTGTACTTAATCGGTACGTAGATATGCTTCAGAATAAGAATTGCTTTTTTAAAGTTAAATAAGTTTGAGAATAAAAAAGGTCATCTTCGGATGACCTTTTTTTTTGCCTACAGTAGCTTTTTTGTTTGTTTTTACATTATTTCAACAGCACCAGGGTCGCGATTAATAACTAAAACTTTGAGCGCCTTCAGGTAATCATTAAAAGTATCAATATTATCATAATGAGATAATTCCTCGGCCACGCGATGGGCCAAATCCCCCATTTCATCTAATTTAAATATTTTCTCAATAGGAGTCGCACGCCATAAAACTTCACCCATCGCCTCTTCTTGTAGAGTTTGGGGGCTAAAGAGTATTTGATCAAAGGCCTTACGATCACCATTCATCAAGATATCTTTAAGACGATGATCTCCCATCCCCACCATCTCTTTAAGAGAACCAAAAATCCCTGGCCGCATCATCCTATTTTGGGCATTGGTAAAAATGGCCACCGAAAGTTTTTCCTGGAGCTGTATATATTGGCGCATAATTTCACTGGCACCTTTTTCAGAGGTATCCTCTGCGGCATTTAAAAGTGCCAATTCAAAGGCCCTGAAGCTTTCAAAAGCGGTTTTTGATCCTATCACTGGTGCAAGTCCTAGAACTTCCTTCGCCTGAACTTTTGCCGTTTCATAAATTAACTTTGAGCGGGCCGTAAAAAACTTTTTCATATTAATAGAATCCCCTAATTGGGAAAGGCCATCAATACGTCGTCCCGCCATATGAGGAGCACCTTGCCATAAAACTAAATAAGGAATCTCCCTTTTACGAACGGGTATTTTAATAAACATATCTGTTAAATCGTGGATATTTCTCAAAATAAAATCTTCAAGGTCGCCACCTTGTGCCACCAAGGTTTCTAACTCTCTCTCCATCTCGCGGAATTTACCTGCATTTTTATGGAGATCTTTTAAACGGATGGCCCCCATTAACTTTCTCAAGCGATGATTACCAGGAATTTTATCGAGAAGAGATTTTTGTCCATTATAAAGTTTAGCAGCTTTGGCAATTTTCTTGTCATATGATTTTACTAAATTGAGAAGTGTCTGGGGATTACCATTAAAATAACGACTCACAACCTTCGCTGTTTGCTGATTAATTTCCTCAAAACTCATATCAAGGGTGACTTTAGTGGTATAGGGAACCGCTTTGGCCCCATTTGCCCCCTTAAAAAGAGTTATTATTTTACCTTGGATACGCGCCACCTCTTTCGCCATTTGCCTGGGCGAAATTACTCGCATGTGCCGCAATTGCCTTAGTTTTTTGATCTGACCAATCCCCTCAGTAAAGGCCTGCCTTTGCTTTTGCCCCAATCTCCCCAAAGTTGATTTGAGGGACTTCGCCTGGTCGGCCAAATTATCGTAGCGGAGAACATATTTTGCCATTTCCACATCAGCTTCCGAAACAATCGTCTTACCGGCCTGTCCGGCCAATTTCCAGGCCTGGCGAAAACCGACCTTTCCCATATTACTGGCCAAGACTTTTGAGCTGGTGATGGATAAGCGTAGCCCGGTTTTTAAACTACGAGAAACGACTCCAATAATGGGAATGACACTAATCACTTCAAAAGCGGTCCAAAACCAACTACGCGCAACTTCATCATGAGACCCCATAGAAGTAAAGCCTAGGTCCTCCATAATTTGAACTCGACGGCTTAAATCATCTCCTAATTTTTTATTATCAAATTCACGATTAATCAATGTCACCTGCATACCCATAGCTGTTGAACCAGCGGCCATCATCGCCACCCCAAGAGGTGCACATAAACCACCCGTCACTCCAGTACAAGTCGCGCCAATAAGAATCGCCCCCATTCCTAAGAAACCAGCGCCTAAACCAAGCCATAATTCTTCCCATTCCTTAGTAGACATGGAATTAATTTTTTCCATAATATGCTCCGGTACCCCTGGTAATCCTGAGAGCGAATTAATATGGTTTTGTGCCTTAGAGGTCATATAAAAGATCGCCTTCATTTTTTCGTGTTCATTATATTTAAGGCCACAAAACTCATCTAAAGATTCAATAATTTTCATCTTACGACTATAGGCCCCTTCTCTAAGAACTTGCTTCATCATCGTTTTCTTAACTTCATTATCAATGTGTAGGAAATTCATTTTCACATCAAATTCTTCACCTAATTGCTTTTCTTTTAAGAAATCCCCTAATAATATCTTTTGTTTTTTGATATCGCGTTCCTTATATAATTTAAAAAAGAAGTCGCTATATTGATAGGCCTCACTTGTATATAATTGTTCCATCGCCTTCTGTGATTGTTGGTCTAACCCTTTCCCCATATTATCGCGAACGATTTCATTAATTTGGTTTTTGTGAATCAAAGTTTTTTGAGAGAGATTGGTTAAATGATCGATCACTCGCTTACCCCTCACATTCTGTGAGAATAAATGCATACTGCTTTCTTTATCAGCGTCAATCACTTCCTGCCAAATGCTTTGTTTTTGACTTTTAGAGGTAATCTTTTGCACATAAAATGGGCTGATCACTTTATCCAGTCCCATTTCTTTACCCGCCGTTTTAAATTTCTTTAAAATTGAGGAAATATTGCGAGAATAACATTTCGATTCGGCACTCAAACTAAACCCAGAATAAGAATGACTCGCCTGGTATTGAGGTGTATGGCCGTCTTTTGTTTTTTCCAATTCATTTAATGCAATAATATAACTTAAACGCATTTTGGCCCAAGGATTATAGGCCTGCATTTGTTGGATCAGGAAATCATACTCGTTACTGCGAGCAGGGCCAAGTTCCTCTGTGTGGTCACGCAAAGAATTCCATAAAATCCCCAAAAACCGATACCTATTTTCTAAGTCGGCCTCTTTAATTCTACGAGTTGGGATATTCGGACTTAATAATTGATATTGGTTCAAATAATCGATTGTTTTTTGAATAATCTTCAGTCCACTATCACGCCGACAAAATGAATTCACTTGTCGCCCACTCTTGCTAAAGGCCTTCTTACAGGCATGCTTGGCCAATTTAGCACCAATGGTCTTTGTACTACGACTACCATTTTTAATACGAGTCAGTGCCTGGGCCAAACTTTTAAGGCCCCAATTGCGCCAATAGGAAGAACCATAAAGTGGAGGTAACGGAATATCCACATCAGTATTCATTAATTTATTCTTTAAGGATTCATCAATTAATTCGGTATAGTGAAGAACTCCCTTTTTCTGCATAAGGTCTGTTAAATAAAGAGAGAGATTCTGACGAGCTGGGACCAATTCACGTCTTTCACCATTTTGAGTCTGAACTTCATAAACCTCATACTCATCAGGTGTTTCCATCATCATTTTCCATAATTCCGCACCATAATTCATTTGCGGCTTCTTGAGGTTATTATAGACCCCTGGAGTACTGATAAATGAATTTTGCGCCAATGGCATTTTAAGCTCTAAAACTTGCTCTAGATGAGTGATATCATCAAGGGCAACCGATTTTTTTGTCATAAATCGATCCGCCAAGAATTGATTTTCAAAGGGAATCAGCCCGGAATATCCATCTTGCATTGGATTTTTATTAATATTATCGCGGAAATACTCAATAAATTGATAATCCATCGGGTTAAAGATCAGTCCATTATCGGCCAAAAGTTTATCTGTATAGGCATTAGGATTAGTATCTTTTAAATTGAGCTGGTTGCCCATTCCCATATCACGGAATTCAAACTTAAAGGCCTCATTACCAATACCATTGAGCTCACTTTTACAAGATTTTGGTAATTCAATCTCCGTTTCTTGTCCTAAAATATTATTATAAAAATAGACCTGGGACATCATCATATGCAACGTCATCCACTTCAGCGCCTGCATATAATTCTTTATGGTTGGGGTACGCATCAAGGCGAGAATATCCCGCTGGATAATCGCGCCTTTTTGAAAACTCATTTTAAAATAACGGCCTTCTTCTCTAAGGCGAATATGAAAGGGGTTATTAGCAGGATCAGGGCCAAGGCTGACACGCGTAAGAAAATCACTTCCCTCGTCAAATAGATGATCAGGTAAATGAATCATAAGATCGTTTAGAAGGGAAAATCGGTTTGCACTGTCATAGTTTTTTGTGACTATTAACAAATCACGCATTGGCATAAGAACATTGCCAATATAGGTTAAAATTAATTCCTGGAGAACTTCCTTTTCCTCTTCATCTACTCTCAATAAATGGACAAGCTTTTCTTTTAAAATAAGAGAACGTTTGTGAGCGATATTAACGAGAGCAATACCATTTTTAACAAGTTTAATATCTTTTTTTTCTTTTTCCTTTTTTAAGATATCAAGAGTCCACTTTTCAATCTCTCCTGGTACTTTAATCAATTGACATTGCTGATCTTGCGATGCCTGCGGCAGCAATATGTCCTCGCTTTGCCCCAGTTCGCAGGCCTTCTTATCCATATCTTTTATTAATTGATCAAAACGACTAACCTCATAGCTAATCGCGGAGGACTCTCCACCACCAAACAAATCATCAATGGCGGAATCCATCTCTTCATCACTCATTTTTGGTTGTGACTTGTTTTCATCGAGACAAGGATTGGACTCACTCCCCTTAATCCAGGCACCGTGATCCTCTAGCTCCTTTTGAATTACATGCGGGCCGATACGCTCTCGATCTGTATCGGGATAAGACGCCATAATTTGGGAAAGTCCCAATTGCATGCTCAAAACCCAAATAAAAAT
>JBFGZE010000101.1:0-10256 GCA_041586955.1 Bacteriovoracaceae bacterium | reverse complement strand
GTAAAACAACGCCATTTTGCCCATCAACTAAACCGACCTTACAATTAGTACCACCAATGTCCATCCCTAAAGCAATCATAATATACTCCCTTCAAAGGATAAATTTCAAGAAATTAAAGACCAACCTAAATAAAAAACGAAATGATTATTAGAGGTACTCAATTTAATCTGAGACCAAGAAAAAGGGCGCTCCGTATTCATCGAAAGGTCGCCCAATTTAACGCCACGAGGAGTATAAGATTGATAAATCCCTGCTGGCGCTGATTTATCGCCTTCCAACAAATGCCGCATCCAATTTTTTAACGTTTCTTGTCCTAGAAGGCCCAATTTCCCTTCAAAGGTAGGTATTTTACTTCCCAGTAAAAAATTCATGAGGCCAAGAGAATCGCCAGAGGGATCAAATAAAACAAAGCGACGCCGATTAAAACTTGTTTCACCAACCCATTGATAACCATTTTTTTCCTGTAACCATAATTCTAAACGGCGATCAAAGCATTCTGGGGCCCACTCAAATCCTGTTAATTGATGAGCATTGGCCATAAAAAATTTCTGGCAATTTTTTTTGATTGTTAATAAAAAATTATTTTCGTTATCGGTAAAAGAGCGCTCTTTCGCTAATTTTTGAGAAAATAAACGAGGATCGTGCTGGGCCTTATCAGTCATGATATTCCTTTGGTATAATATTTTGATTATACCGAGAGCGGGCCCCTTTAGGCAAGCGAGCTCAGTCTAAAAGGCAATTTTGAAAACCCTTCTCTAACGTTTCACGTACTAAATCATGGCCAATAAAAACAATCTTATTAATGGGTTCCTCTTCCCAGGGATCACCTAAGTCAAAATCAAAGGATTGATAGACCCCCTGGAAAAGAACTTTTTGTGGCTGGTTAAAAAAATTAAGTATTCCCTTTGTGCGGATAATTTGCTCTGGCCAAAAAGCGTAGTGATAATTGAGGAATTCTTCAAAGAGGGAGGGATTAACAATCCCTTCAGTTTCTAAGCAAACGACATCTAGGCCATGCTGATGCCTATGCCCTTTTTTGTGGTTGTCCAACTCCCCTTCTAATAAAGATAAATCATAGGCATTAAAGTCCAATAATTGCTGGAGATCAACGTCAGCAAAATTCGTGCGCACCATATGCGCGAGGGGATTTAATTGACGTAGATCCACTTCAATCTCTGCTAAAGGTTTTTGGCAATTATCGGCCTTATTTAAAATCAATTGATTCGCGAATTTGATTTGATCAAAAAAAGCATCTTCTTCCCTTTTCCAATTGATAGGGAGATGCTGGCAATCAACCATTGTAATAATAGAATGGAGGCGAAAGGTTTCCGTTAAGCGGTTATGCCCAAGAAATATTTCCCCCAATTTAAGAGGATTAGCGGCGCCAGTCGCCTCAATAATAAGATAATCGAACTCGCCTTTTTTCTCTGTTAACTTTTGTAATGCCAATTGCACATCATCGCGCACATTACAACAAATACAACCATTATTAAGTTCAATAAGAAATTCATCTTGTGATTTAATAAGCTCTTGATCAATACCAATGGCACCGATTTCATTTTCAACCACCGCAAACTTCCAGCCCTTGTCATTTGATAAAAGACGATTGAGAAGTGTTGTTTTCCCACTACCTAGAAAACCAGTTAAGATATAGACAGGGATTTGGGCATTGTTTTGCGGCATAAAAAACCTCTCGAGTAGATAGGTCCATTCTACTGAAGATTTGGTTTTTTTAAAAGAAGATCTAAGGACAATGGACAGGAATGACGCAACGAAAACCTTATCTTTTAGGAAACTTTAGTAGGACTCCGTCCTTAGTCACCTCAAAAGTAACGCGGGACTCATCAACATTCTGAGGCGCCGGAAAACTCTGTGAAAACTCAGAGATCGATGTTGTGCTGGAGTTTTCACTTTCTTGAATGACCTGACTACGCCCCTCAATAGAAATATGGCCATCTCTAATGTTAATATTAAGGCTCTCTTTATCCACCTTTCCTACTAATAAATGAAGATAAACGAAATGAGCATCCTCAGATCTCTCAACGCCAATCCCTCGATCAATTGAGAAGTCCTCATCACCATTTTTTTCGGCTTCCTTGAACGCCTCTTCCATTATTTTTTTTTGCATTTCTAAGAACCTTTTTTCGACATCATGAAGTCTCTGCTGGTTGCCATGATCAAAATCGATCGGTTCATCCGGCCTTATTTGCACCTTGAGAAGCTTGTCATTTTTCCTCACTTGACCCTGCTTTAATTGCCAATAATCCATCACAAAAAAAGTCACGGTCAAAATAATAATAATAGCGCCAAGGGTCTTTAAATTATTCAAAATGGCTCCAAAAGAGGTTCTTATTATGATAACTCTCACCTAAGATAATACAGAGGCCTTTTCTGTTCAAGACAAAGGAGTACAAATGGTCAAAAATATTATGTTGTTTTGGAGTGGAGGCAAGGACTCTGGTCTAGCACTTAAGCATTTACGGGAGAACCCTGATTACCAAGTCATTGGCCTGATTTCTACTATTGACAAGGAAAGTAATCAAATACCTTTTCATGGCGTCAAGGAAGGGCTTTTAAAAAAACAAGCGGAATTATTGGATCTTCCGCTACAGCGTATTTACCTGCCATCAAATTGCAGTAATGAAGAATATGAAAAAATATTATCCCCATTTCTTGAGCGCTATAAAGCGAAAGGTATAATGCATATGGCCTTCGGTGACCTTTACCTGGAAGATGTTAAGGCCTATCGCGAGCTATTTTTTAAACGCTTAGGACTGACTCCTATTTTCCCGCTCTGGAAAAAGGACCTGAGCGAATTAATTAATGAATTTTGTGAATCACAAATGCGAGCAGTCATCACATCTGTGATGCCCCAAGCTCTGGGCAGCGAATTCATCAATAAAGAATACGGTCGAGATGTCATTGCCAAATTTCCGGTCGGAGTTTGCCCTATGGGGGAAAATGGTGAGTTTCACACCTTTTTAAGTTTTGGTCCCGGCTTTAAAACAAGAGTCCCCTATTCAAAAGGACTGCCCCAAGAAAGAGGGCCATATTTAGTTGGAGAGCTCAAGGATCCTTAACTAAAAAGATGAAGTCTGACGCCATTTTCTGTTTCTTGACGGCCAACGTCCTTAAACCCCCATCGCGAGATGAAAGGAAATGGAAAATTAAAAGTCATGAATTGTTCTTCAAGGAAAAGATACCGTGGTTGACGATAATTTTTGCGCGAACCGAAAAGCTAATAAACCTTCCAAGTTCGGTCGGCCAATAATTGCACTTTCGATTGAAAAACGCCTGGGACTTTATGACCCCATTCCTCAGGTGAAATCATTGAAAGAATATATGAATGTTCACCTTTTTCATAAAGGTAATAGAATTGGCCAATCACTGGTTCAAAATTCATATCAGCTTGATAGATAAGGGAGGAAACTTCGACCCTTGTTTTTATCTCTTGGACCTGCTTGGCCAAAACCTTCATTTGTTCGTAGACCATATCCAATTGCATATTGGTCTGCTGCTCCATCGCTTTGAAGGCAGTGGCCTTAATCGCACCTTTTTCTGTCGGTGCGATGGCGAAACCACCAACACTATGGGCATATTCCAAAAGACCCGGTAAGTCGGTGGTGTGCTTTTTCAATAAGTCTAAATCAATTTTGTCAACATCAATAGACTTAGGTTTGGCCTTCTTGTCTTTCATGCCCTAGATGGTAAAGCAAATAGTTCGTATCCTCAACATGATATTAAAAGCGGACTAATTCCATAATTTTTATTAACAAGTGAGGGAGAAGAACCCTCAAAAAATTCACGGCATTGATCAAAAAATCCAAACAATGACACGGCATTAACCCGTCCCTTTTCTTTTCATAATAAAGACTTCTTGCTACCATCTGCCAATGATTATAGCAAAAGGTCTCACTAAAGAATTTATCTCCTACCAAAAAAGGCCCGGTCTGCTCGGCTCAATTTCATCTCTTTATAAAAGAGAATATACCACTAAGCAGGCGGTTAATAGCTTTGACCTAGAAATCAAAAAAGGCGAAATAATAGGGCTACTCGGCCCAAATGGTGCCGGAAAAACCACTCTCATGAAAATGTTTACTGGTATCATTGTCCCAAGTCATGGCCAACTTGAGGTCTTAGGTTTTAAACCTTTTGAAAGGCATAAGGAATTCCGTAAAAAGATCGCTTTAGTGATGGGTCAGAAATCCCAATTATGGTGGGATATTCCCGCTCTCGACTCCTTTTTATTATTGCAAAAGTATTACGAGGTTCCTCAAAAACAATTCAAAGAGCGCCTCGACTATATGGCCGAATTATTGGATGTCCAACGCTTATTAGAAGTTCACGTACGAAAGCTCTCACTTGGAGAGCGCATGAAAATGGAGTTGATGGCCAGCCTTTTACATAACCCTGAAGTTATATTTTTAGATGAGCCAACGATTGGCCTCGACCTTGTCGCTCAGGAGAAAATCCGCCAATTTGTCAAAGATTTTCAAAAGGAGCATCAAACAACTATCATATTAACCTCTCATTATATGGCCGACGTCAGCGAATTATGCCAGCGCCTCGTTCTGATCTTTGAAGGACAAAAGGCTTTTGATGGTGCCATTAGCGAATTTGAAAATTTTCTTGGTAATGAAAAATCGATTACTTTTCACTTTGAAGAAAGTATTAATCAAAGGACCCCATTTGATAAATTTTCTCCCAAATGGAACCCTGAGTTTACTCAAGTGGAATTGCGTATGCCCATAGAAGGGCTACGCCAAGACTGTATTGAGATCTTAAAGAACTTTCCTGTTACCGATTTTGCGTCAGATAATGTTCCCATCGAAAATGTCATGAAGACACTTCTCAATAACCCGGAGATTCTCGTTGGTAAGAATAATCACTAATCTGCAAAAGTGGGCGCAGACCTTAAAAATTTGCTGGTCTAATTTATTAACCTATCGAGTGAATTTCCTATTACAGGTCTTGGGCCCAACCTTCGTTTTCTTTTTTATTAAGTATAATTTATGGTCCACTATCTTTAACCATAAAAGTGATATCGTCATTCAAGGTTATCATTTGCCAGAAATGCTCGAATACCATCTCTGGGGTCTCCTTATCAGCTTATGGGCAACTGGCCATAACTCCATGAACCTGGCCGAGGACATTCGCCTTGGTCGAATTTCAAACTATCTGATCTATCCCTTTAATTTCTGGGAATACCACTCGGCCAATTTTCTCGCCTTTCAAGTTTTACAATTAGGTATCGGCTTGATTACCTTTACTCTCTTCCTCTACGGAGATTTTTATCATCAACTCTCCTTAATCCCCTTCTTCAAGGGTTTAGTCTATTGCCAATTAGTGGGTATTTTTTGGTTTGGAGTTCAATATATGCTGGGGCTGATGGCCTTTTGGCTAGAGGAAACATGGATTTTACGAGTCATTTTCCAAATGATTACAAGTTTTCTTTCCGGTGCGGTCATCCCACTTGAATTTTACCCGAAATGGCTCACTCAAATATTGGATTATACCCCTTTTCCCTATTTAGGTTATTACCCTATCAAGATATTTATGGGAGACTCTCATTTAATGCTCAAGGGGATTTTTGCCCTTTGTCTTTGGATGCTTCCAGTCTTTCTTCTCAATCGACTTATTTGGAAAAAAGGCATGCGCCTTTATACCGCGGCGGGGATGTAATGAAACAAGCTTTTTCCCAATATTGGGGCGTGTATAAGCATTTCTTTAAAACCTGCGTGGCCGAGGCCACCAGTTATCGCCTCAATTTTACTTTACTTATCCTTATGGATATTCTTTTTTATTTCACGAGTTTGCAGTCAGTCAGCTTTATTTATGATCATGTTGAACAAATTGGTCCTTGGAATAAACCCCAGCTTATGTTTTTCATCTCTTATATGCTGACATTGGACCAAATTCATATGACCTTCGTCTCTGGTAATTTCTGGATGTTATCCCATGAAATTCGCACCGGTGGCCTGGACTTTATTTTACTGAAACCACTTAATTCCGTTTTTTCTGTTTTTTTCCGCCATATCAGAGTGTCCAGCCTGGTCAATTTTATCACTGTCTGGGTTATACTCTATTATTATGGCAGCCAAATTCCTCTCAGCTTTGTGGATTGGCTTTTGGTTCCCCTTTTTATCCTCTTATCCTTGGCCTTATTAGTCTTAATGGAAATATGCTTAATTACATCGACCTTTTGGCTAACAGAGGGTTGGGGCATTAATTTTCTAAGAATGCAATTTCAGCAAATGGCGAGATGGCCTTATTTTGTCTTCTCGGGATATACCCAAAAGTTTTTTCTGGTCGCCGCTCCCATTTTATTAATCGGCTCCAGTCCCGTGCAATACCTTTATGACAAAAGTAAAATAAATTGGCTCCTGGCCTTAATTTTAGCGATCACTTTTTTCTGGTTTCTGCACCGAATTTTATGGAAAATTGGATTGCGCAAATACGATTCGGCCTCGAGCTAGGCCAATTCACCGCTCACCCAATTGGTAAAAGCACTATTACAATCCTCTGGTTTTAAAAAAAGAATACAGGGACAATCATAAGGGTGATTGGATTCAATCAACTCTTTAACGGCATCCTTTTTATCCGCCGATGTTTTCATTATTATGACAACTTCTTGATCCTCTTGTAATTCATTGTCCCAATGATAAAGAGAGTGAATTGGCCAATAATTGGCACAGGCAATAAGGCGTTCCTTTAATAAGAGACGACTTAATCGGCGGGCATCATCAAAATTTGAGATAGGACAATAAACCATTAATAAATTCATTCACTCTCCTTTAGTGTTACTTGCTATGCAGCGCATCTTCCTTGTCAAGTTGAGCAAGATTCGGCATGGTAAAAGTATAGCATAGAAGGAAAAGTATCATGGCGACTCGCCCTCTTATTCGCTCTCGTTTGGCCCCTACTCCTAATGGATATTTACACCTGGGTAATATCGCCAATTTTATTTTAACATGGGCCACCACTCGTGCCATGAACGGTTCTCTAACTCTACGTTTAGATGATGCCGATTTTAACCGCTGTAAAGACGAATATATCGAGGATGTCTTTACCACTCTCAATTGGTTAGGACTTAACTTTGACCATGGCCCGCGTAACTTAAAAGAATATCGTGAATCTTTCTCCCAATCCCTTAAGACAAAGGATTATTGGCAGGCCTTACAAGCACAAAAAATTAAAAACCTTCTCTTTGTCTGCGACTGCAGTCGCAAAGACATCCTAAGTATATGCCCAGAAGGTGTTTATCCCCAAACTTGTTATCATAAAAATATGTCCTATAGTCCTTTAAATAATGCTATTCGCTTTAAGACACCTGGTCTTAATATTGATGAACCGGCCTTAAACGACCTCATTATTTGGCGTCGTGAAAATATTCCCTCCTATCAATTAACTTCAATTTTTGATGATCAAAAGGAGGGGATTAATCATATCATCCGTGGAGAAGACCTTTTAGCATCGACTCAATGCCAACAGTTTTTGGCCAGACACTTTGATTTTGATCAATTCTCACAAGCAAAAATTTACCATCACCCTTTAATGTGTAGCGATCAGAACCAAAAATTATCAAAGTCAAAAGGTGCCCAATCTCTGCGAGAACTGCGCCTAGGGGGATTAAAAAAAGAAGAAGTCTTTTCACAGGTGGCCCATTTTTTTCAATTTTCTGGTGAATTTAAAACACTGCATGATTTTATCAGGCCTTCCCTCAATTTGCTAAGAGGACTTTAATGAAAATAGTCTTTATTTCAGATACTCATCAAAAACATGAGGATATCCCCATGCCCATTGGAGATTGCCTTGTTCATTGTGGCGACTTCACCAATAAGGGAGGCCTAAATGAGGTTATTCACTTTACCTCCTGGCTCAAAAAGCAAGATTACGCTCATAAAATTATTATTGCCGGAAACCATGACCTTTCATTTGAAAATAGAAAAAAAAAGGAACAGGCCGAGGGACTCATTCAAGAAGCAGGGGCATTTTATCTCAATGACTCCGGCATAGAACTAGAAGGCCTCAAGTTTTGGGGCTCCCCCATTCAACCAAGCTTTAATAATTGGGCCTTTAACCGTGCCCGAGGACAAACGATAAAAAAACATTGGGACCTTATTCCTGATAATACTGATATTTTGATTACTCACGGCCCCCCTTTCAATATTCTAGATCTTCTCTATTTTGGGGAAAATTTTGGCTGTCAGGACCTACTAAACAAGATAAAGTCCATTCGCCCGCGTATTCATGCTTTTGGCCATATTCATGAGGCCTATGGAATAGAAGAAAAAGATGGTACGCTTTTCATTAATGCCTCTAATCTCAATAGGCAATATGTCTATGCCAATCCCCCTATCACAATAGATATTACCAACGTATAATTATCAGATAACAAATATTATCAAACAGTTACCCACTTCTTAAGTCAGGTCATTACAAAAATAATCAATATTTTTTATGTTTTTTCAAAGAAATGCCGACAAAGCATGAAAGGAATATATTATGAAGCTTAATAGAAGAGTTTGGTTTATTAACCCTCGTTTTCAATTCAAATTAATTGGGTACTTTAGTTTTGTAATGCTTATTAATTTTCTTCTGGTCAAATTATTTGCTCTTATGGCCTTTGATTCATTTTATAAAATGTGCAAAGAAGCCGGACTCGATCCCGAAGGGAAAATCGTTCAATTTATCAATATGCAACAAGGACTATTAGAAGACTATATCTCGGCCTCCTTTTTTTTCACTCTCCTTTTTACTATTATTGGTGGGTATGTCATATCCCATCGCGTGGCCGGCCCAATTTGGCGTATTAATAAAGTCGTAAAGGATTCGATTAAAAGTGGTGATTTTAAGACTGTTCATATTCGTAAGAACGATTACTTTCACGACTTAAAAGAAACAATCAATGACCTTTTTCACCTCATAAAGAATAAGAAATAAATGATCATAAAGATTTCGATCATAAAGATTTCAAAGATACTTATATCAAAATTTACATTTCACCTGGGCGATTTGAAAGAAACTCCTTGAGTAAAATACTGACTTTCCTGTGGCCCAGTACCTTTAATACGCTTACTTTTATTTGGTGTAATAACGAAACGATCGAGTAGAACACCATCTTCACGGACGTGGATATCAAGGCGATAAACCCCTCCCTGCTTTAAGGAAAATGCAGGTCTATGTCTCCCTTTAATATTACTTGCGCTTCTCCATCCTAATGTACTATCAAAATAAGCTCGCCCCGTGGCGCCCTCTTCCACCAGATGGTAATTAATGGAATTGCTTTCCCTGTAGTTTTGACCATTTTTTGAATTACCTACCCCACGGAATGCTAAATAATAATCTCCACTCTTTTCCACTTTAAAATAATAACTCATTGAAGAACCTGAAAGAAAATTCTGATCAGTTTTATAATAAAGGCCTGCGTCTGGTAAGGCCTGCATTAAAACCGTATCCTCGGAACTAGGTACACTCGTCTGCTTTTGACTAACCCAATTCGTCATCACCCCTTTTGTATCGATAGAAGAATAACTTTCCGCCTCAATCGTCACTTCCCCATTAGCACCGGCCATAAACATTTTCTGACTACCACCGATCACTTTCTTTTTAACATCAATAATGATTTTTGCAGTTGTTGAATAATCTTTACCATCAAATGCGCGGTAAGAGAGTTGCTCTTTTCCGGAGAAATTAGCATCAGACCGGAAAAGAATTTCATCACTTTCAATTCTGGCCTTACCATTCTTAGCAGTCATCACAATTTCATAGGTTAATGAATCACCGTCTTGATCACTGCCCTTAAGCTTTCCATGAATGTCAGATGAGGTAAGACCCCTTAACATGATGTCTGAAACAATGGGTGCAGTATTATAGGCCGGCCGACCTGAAATCCTGACGAGGATTTCAGCTTCATTTGAGTCAAAATTACCATCATTCGCTTTAAAACTGAAACGATCTTCCCCAGTATAACCATCCTTCGCTGTATAGATAACCTTATTGTCCTTTAGTTTTAATATCCCTGCAGCAGGAACCTTAGTAATCGAATAAATTAATTGATCACCATTATCATCTTTCGCCTTGAGGTTAATAATGGCGGTTTTTCCCTCTTCAACTTGAGCGGAATTGCCCTCAGCAATAGGAGCGACATTGGCGCTAATGGCCTGAACGTCAATATGAATTGTTCCAACGAGTGAATCTAATTTGCCGTCATTAACCTTATATTCAATTTTATCTTTACCGATAAATCCCGGCC
>JBFGZE010000100.1:0-10447 GCA_041586955.1 Bacteriovoracaceae bacterium | reverse complement strand
TGGCGATATTCAAATCCTTTTCGATCAAGATCGCTTTACCAATAAAGGATTTCAATTCCAAATTAGGCGACTCGCAACTTTAGGTTTTTTTGGCCCTGAGCAAATTGTAAACGAGCAATTGGCCAAGATAAAAATAGAAAACCCATACCCACCTAAAGATCCACGTAATAAAATTACCTTGGTCAAAAACTCACTTCCAGTAAAATATGGCTCACTCCATCATAAATTTGCCGTTTTTATTTACCCAGATGAAATTGTCACACTCAACGGCTCTGCCAATTGGTCACATTCTGGTGTCGAGAAAAATGGAGAAAACCTTTTTATCTTTAGCAAAGATAATCTCGCCGGCCCCTTTCTACGACAATTTTTTCAATTAAAATGGACTTATCGTGACGACCTTTTTTCGCATGATGAAGTGATCGCCTTATCCCAAGATCACCCTTGCCTTAAAAAGGCCATTGGCCTTAAAAGTAATTGCGATCGCTTAGAGGGTGACTTCAAGGGCCAATTAATTGCAAGCTTCAATCCCAATGAACGTTGCCCCGCTGATCAGATGAGCATGACATTAATGGATCAATCAATCCCATTAATTAATGATTCAGGGCTAAAGAAAACAATTTTGGGAATTACTCCCTTCCCAGAACAAGAAGAGTCTGCAACCTTCACCCTAAAGTGTGGTGCTAATATGATCATGAAAAATGAGGTCAAAAAACCTCCCTTCAATTTTTCATCACTGATTCAAAATCTATCATTTTAATAGAGGCCAATTTCCCTTAACCTCTCCATTAGAAACTCTCCTGCTGTGATTGGTGGATATTGAACTCCTTCTCCCACGCAGGATTCAAGGCATGCCAAGGAGGCGTCTGAATGTGGGTGAACAAAATAAGGCATAGAGTAGCGGGCCTCACCTGGTTGATCGGGATTCACCACTCGGTGAGTGGTCGCTGGCAAAACATTATTGGTCAAGCGAGACATCATATCCCCTGTATCAACAACGATTTCATCTGGCCCACTTTCAACCTTGAGCCAAGTTCCATCCCGATCTAATAATTCAAGACCAGAATTAGTTGCTCCGACTAATAGAGTAATCAAGTTAATATCTTCATGAGCGGCCGCTCTAACACTATCCTTCACTTCCAGGCCCTTAATTGGTGGATAATGGATGGCCCGTAAAATAGAATTGCCATCAGCGACCATATCGCGAAAAAAATGACTTGGTACATTAAGGGCCTTTCCCAATGCTTCAAGTAAAACCACTCCAGTTCGATCCATCGCCTGATAGAGCTTATTAAGGTTATCTTTAAATTGCGGGATTTCCTCAACCCAAACATTGGCAGGATAAACATTGTAATAGGGACTCGTAGGAGCTAATTCACGGCCAACATGCCAAAACTCTTTAAGGTCTGGATGAGGGTTATCCTTGGCATGCTCCGTTTTAAAGGGAGTATAGCCGCGCTGACCACCAATTTTTGCGTCATAATATCTTAACTTGCTCTCAAGAGGGAGTTTAAAAAATTCAGTGAAGAGCTTATAGGCCTGATCGACGAGGGACTGATCAACAAGATGATCGCGCAAAACAATAAAGCCATAATCCTTAAGACCCTCATATAATTGATCAATAAATTGTTGTTTATCTTCAGGCCCGCCTTCAGTGTAGGCCTTAAGACTTAGATGAGGTACGGCCCTTTGTGCCATGATTCGCTCCTTTTTGGGTTCACTCTACTTTTTCAAATCTTTGTACCCAAGTCAATCCTAGAGCAAACTTTAAAGCTGCTAACTCATTAAATTTATAAGACTATCTAATAATGACATGAATACTATGAATTATTTGACTGAAATAGCGACCGCCCGATACGCACCCATTGGCTGCCCATTTGAACTGCTTCTTGGTAATCATTACTCATTCCCATGGATAATTCCAACCCTTTTAGGCCAAAATCTTTTTCTAAGTTTTTACGCATATCGAATAATTTTAAAAAACAAAGAATAGCATCTTCCTTGGGAGTCCCAGTGCGCAATTTACCCATGGTCATCAAGCCGGCCATATAAAAGTGGGGGTTTACTCCCTCGTGAACTAAACAATTACAGGCCATCGCGACTTCATCATAATTTTTAAGACCGCCTTTCTCTAGCTCATCACTAGTATTAACCTGCAAGAACAACCCAAGCCCTTTGACCTGAGTGTCCTGCGCT
Source organism: Bacteriovoracaceae bacterium (assembly GCA_041586955.1). GTDB lineage: Bacteria > Bdellovibrionota > Bacteriovoracia > Bacteriovoracales > Bacteriovoracaceae > JBFGZE01. The sequence continues at coordinate 8,254 of JBFGZE010000100.1, read as the reverse complement.
TTTTTGGTAATTTTTTGTAAGAGATCGAGTCGATCAACGGAGTGGATATAACGAAGATTAGGAACGCTTAGAAGCTTATTCACTTTATTAGATTGAAGGCCACCGATAAAATGCCAAGAAATATCTTGATGCCCATGAGACTCAAAGTATTCCGCCCTACTCTTTAATTGCTCAACTCTATTCTCTCCAAAATGCCTGTGTCCAAGCTGATAAAGGAGAAGAATGTCTTCTATCGTAGTGGATTTAGTCACTGCCAATAATTTGGCATCCATAATCCCCTTATAAAAAAACTCAAGTCGAGATTTGAGAAATTCAAGCCGATCATTACTCATCATTTAGGGTTCAGTTTTACTCTTTTTAGTCGTTTTTTTCTTAGGCTTAAGAGAAATCTTGGCCTTGACCTCAAGGTCATAATCATTAGCGACTTTATCAACTAAATGTGTCAGATCAATCTTATGGAGGTATTTACTAAACTCGTCTTTAAGACTGCCGGAGATATCTTCTTTAACATTTTTGGCATTATGTAAAAGCCCTGAAATTAAATCTTTCGGCAAACTCCCCTCCTTAAGGGCATGTTTAAGCACATCTTCAGTGAGAAACGCTGCACCACTACCAACGGCCATCAGCTTTTTTAATAATTCACTTAATGGTTTATCAGATGGTTCCTGTGACATAAGAACTCCTATTGGACCTTGGCCCTTTGGTGGTAAGAACTCATCATGGCCGGTAAATTCTTTTGAGTAAGGCCATTAACAATCGCTTTGGGAACAAAACCTTTCACTTCAATTTCCAGTGAATAAGTCACTTCGGTGGTACCATCGCCCATATCCCTTAATTGCCATGAGCCATTATTAACCTTAAAAATATCACCAGACTCAAACTCCCAAGAAATAGATTCTGGAGCTTTATGCGTTAGTTTTAAAATATATTTAAATTTTTTAATGAGGTTAAGTCCGTATTCGACTCTGGCCCCACTATCGCTTTCATCCAATACGTTAACCGTACTCACCCCATCAACAAATTCGGGGTAAGAGCGATAATCGAGAATAACGCTATAAACCCTATCAATGGGAGCTTGAAAAATTTCAGTTCGTGTTGCCTTCGCCATAATTCCATTATCCTGGATAAAATATTTTTAATATCGTGGTTTTGTATCAAAATGATGATCCGCCATAATACGACGCACAGTTCCTGATTGAGAACGCATTACCATGGAATAAGTTGTGGCCCCCCATGACTTAAAGCGGACACCTTTAAGAAAATTTCCGGTTGTCACACCCGTCGCACAGAACATAACATTGCCCTTCGCTAATTCATCAATCGCCCATACTTTACTGCAATCATCGATACCCATTTTTTTGGCACGAGCAATTTCTTCATTATTGCGCGGACGCAATACTCCTTGGAAATCACCACCCATACATCGTAAAGCTGCTGCGGCAATGACGCCTTCAGGAGCTCCACCTGTTCCCAGTAAAATATCGACACCTGAATTATCATCACAACAGGCCAAGGCCGCAGCAACATCCCCATCTCCAATTAATTGGATACGAGCACCAGTACGTCTTACATCATTAATCAAGTCGTGATGCCGAGGGCGATCCAAGATCACAGCGGTTAAGTCTTGGACACGACATTTTTTGACTTCCGCCAAACGCCCTAGGTTTTCTTCTGGGCTTTCTAAAATATCAATAATGCCTTTCCCCTCGGGACCGACAGCAATTTTTTGCATATAAGTATCAGGAGCATTGAGGAAGTTTCCTTCTTCGGCAATCGCCATTACTGAAATGGAATTATAACCACCTGTGGCACAAACAGTTGTCCCTTCTAATGGATCAAGAGCAATATCCAATTTTGGACCTGAACCGGCACCGACCTTTTCACCAATATATAACATGGGGGCTTCATCTCTTTCACCTTCACCAATAACGACCGTAGCATCACATTGAACGGTATCAAGCATAGCTCGCATAGCATCAACAGCTGCCTGATCTGCTGCTTTCTCATCTCCCCTTCCCATTAAACGGGCGGAAGCAATCGCTGCCATCTCAGTAACGCGTACAAATTCTAGGGCCAAATTTCGGTTCATCGGGACTCTCCTGAAATATTAATTACCCGGGCATTATAGGAAACAATTAAGAGAGTGTCACGCAATACCCTTTAAGGATTGACATGAATTTTTAGTTTAAGAAACTCCAGAATTTCTGGTGTTAAGAAATGCTCCGGTGTCAACTTGATAATTTGCTCAGCAAAGATCATTTTGTCTCCGTCTAAAGCTTCATCAATTTGAAAAACAAATTTATCTTCAGATAATAGAGGCGTATCTGAATTTCTCTTAGTGAGGACTTTCCCAGTGCGTAGGCCTTTACCATCGCACCACTCGAGAAAACTCCCCATCATGATAAAGTTAAAACGTGAAATTTCACCATCTAAATGAGTCCAAATAAATATCTCAACAGGTCCATCGGCCTGAAGCCAATATTTCAGATTGGATGGAGTCGCTAAATCTAAATTCGATTGATGAATAGGACGCATAGAGGCGACAATATTTTCAACGCTCAAAAAATCTGTGATTTGCTCAGTAAAAGCAGCTGAGTTTTCAAATGATACACCAAGACGTGTCCCCTTAGACCACATTACCTGACAAGAGAGTTCAAGTCCCTTCCCCCGCCAATGCAGAGCACCTTTGAAGTTATCACCTTCACAGAAAGTATGACTCCCATCCCGTAAACTCAATTGCATGCCAGTATGAGAGATATCGACCACTTCAAACGCATGGCAAGACTCATTACAAAGCGGCTTAAACATCATGTAAGAGATGGGAAACCGTGGAAAAGTTCTATTTTCTAATTCCTGAAAGTCTGTCTTGATCAAATTGAGGCGTGCGGCCATAAAGTTCCCCCCTAGAGTTCTTTTATAGCTTATCTCCTGCATTCATTGACGGGTAGCAGGCAAAACCTTCAGCTATTGGCTTTTCAAGAAAGAATTCACTTGCTAAAATTACAGCGATGGAAAATCAAATAGATAAAGAAGAAATTCCAGGCGAACCCCAAGAATCTGGCCAAAGGCCTACCCTTGATAATGAGTGGGAGATCGATAATCTTCCCAATAGACTCACGATGTTCCGCGTGGTGCTTATCCCTGTTATCATCGCTTCGCTGTTCCTATGCACCTTTACCGGTTCATGGATTAAACCTTACCACCTCTTTTTGGGTTATCTTGCCGGTTGGACTTTTGTCGTCGCCGCGGTGACAGATTTTTTGGATGGATATATTGCCCGGAAAAGAAAAATTGTCACTGTCTTTGGTTCCTTCCTTGACCCTATTGCCGATAAATTTCTTGTGGTCTCCTCCCTCATTTTATTAATGGGCCTTAATCGCATTCCCATATTAGTGGTCATTATTCTCGTTCTTAGAGAAATGTATATTACCGCTCTTCGCTTATTAGCGATGCAAAAAGGTCTCAAAGTCCCTGTCGGGAAATTGGGAAAGTGGAAGACTGCTTGTCAAATGATTGGTGTCCCCATGCTCATGGCCTACGATAATTGGCATGGTTTTAGCTTTCCTTTTTTCGGCTCCCTTTTTATTTACATTTCTACAATTATTTCTGTTTACTCAGCGATGGAATACTCATTCGGTCTTTTGCAAAAAATAAAGGCCAAAAGGAAAACAAAAAATGTCTCATAGCCTCTCCATGTTAGTGACCGTCGCTGGTCCCGATCACCCCGGTATTACTTCCTCTTTATTAGAAATTATTGATGAACTCAATCATTCCATTTTAGATATGGGACAGGCCGTGACCCATGGGCTTTTAAGCTTAAGCATTCTTATCGACACCACAGTCACTCAAGCAGAGGAAGATGGTCTCTTAAAAGAATTATTATTTGTTAGCACCAAAAAAGGGCTCAACTTAACCTACCAAGAAATCCCGACAGAGGGAGCCTCTTCTCTTTATACCAATGGAGAGCAGTTCATTCTCAATTGTGTCACCACCGACAGCTTAGGCGTGGGCTTTATAAAAGACTTGGCCCATAAATTAGCTGATTATAATATTAATATTTTACGAATCGATAATATGACTCCCGGAAATTTTAAAACATTAGAAATTTCTACAGTTATTCCAGTAGACCTGGACTTTAGTGCCGTTAAAAAAGATCTCATCGATATTTCAAATCGTCATCAAGTTGATATGGCATTCCTTAAAGATAATGTTTTTCGCCGTTCAAAACGTTTAATCGTTTTTGATATGGACTCTACGCTGATACAAACAGAGGTTATTGATGAGATGGCCGACGCTTGTGGAGCTGGTGATAAGGTTAGAGAAATTACTGAACGCGCCATGAATGGCGAGCTCAATTTTGATGAGTCTTTAAATGAGCGTGTCGCCCTTTTAAAAGGCCTAACGACTGAAAAAATGCAGACCATTTTGGAAAACCTTCCTTTAACACCAGGAACAGAAGAATTTATCCAAACGGTGAAAAATCTCGGTTATAAGGTCGCCCTCATATCTGGTGGCTTTACTTTTTTCGCTGAAGCACTCAAAGAAAAGCTAGGGCTCGATTACGCCTTCGCAAATGAACTTAAAATAATCGACAAAAAACTGACCGGTGAGGTTGTCGGCCAAATAATAAATGGTGAACAAAAGGCCTTCCTTTTGAAAGTTATTGCCCAACAAGAAAAAATTTCTCTCGAGCAAGTGGTCGCTATTGGTGATGGTGCCAATGACCTTCATATGCTAAGTGCCGCAGGCCTTGGGATCGCTTTTCATGCCAAGGATATTGTCCGGCAAAAGGCGCAAAATCACATGAGCCATGGCCCAATGACCAGTATACTCTACTTTTTGGGTATCCCTGGCCCATTTCAAAACACCTAAAATCAAATAGTTGGACTCTTGTAAGGCCGTATAAAAGCGTGTATAAAAAAATTGCCCCGCTGGGTTTTTTGGAGCAATTTAAATGCGTGAGTTATTACAGTCAAAAATACATAAGGCCACCGTCACTCAAGCCGACGTCGCCTATATCGGATCCGTTACTATCGACCCCGACCTCCTAGAAAAGATTGATTTATGGGAAGGACAAAAGGTTCTCATCGTCTCGAATACCTCGGGCTCCCGCTTGGAAACCTATGTCATCAAAGGTGAAAGAGGCTCGGGACAAATTTGTATCAATGGAGCTGCTGCCCATCTTGTTAAGGCAGGAGAGGAAGTCATTATTATTGGCTTTCAAATGAGTGATAAACCCATAGAACCAAAATGTATACTAGTGGACGAGAAGAACCGCTTTGTCCGCTATCTCTAAAACTATTTCTTTAACTTCTCGTTGGCCTTAATATTATTTTGGCAATTCTTGGAGAATTTACTGGTGTTTTTTTCGATACATTGTTGGTAGTCTTTGATCGCCTTATTCACATCTTTAAGCGCCAAGTCCTCATCAAACTTACAATGTAAATTAATATCCGGCATGCAGGTTTGGACCATTTGTTGATCGCTATCATTTAATTTATCGCTAAAGGCATCCCGACACTCCGGTGATAAACGTGATGAAATCCGCTGTAAGCAATCTTGGCGGTCTTCATTTTCATGACATTTTTTTTGAAACTCTTCAAAGCAGCGACCATTTTCTCCACTTAAGGAAATTTCTTGTACGCAACTCGCCGACAGTTTTTTTTGATTTTTCATAGCACAAATTTTTCGCTGATCGATACTACCCGATTGGCCACATATTTTTTGCCAATTACTCTGGCATTGAGGATCAATAGATATTGCCATTAGAGGTGATAAAAATAGTGATACTGCAAAAATAATAATTAATTGATTCATGATTAAGACCCTTAATATTATAAAGACCTTTATATTGTACTCAAAAGGCCTCTACTGCCAAAGCACGAATTAAATTTTTGCCAACTCCCTTAAATATCATGGCCTCAAGTGCCCCATTTATGAGGCGTCGTAAAATTCCTCACTAAAAATCCTATAATCTTCGCGAAGGACCATAACTATTTATAATTGCACAAAGGTATTAACCTTTTAGCGCTTTGATCCGAATAGTTAATAAAATTGCTCAAACACCAATCAGAGCTGTTTTACAATAATTAAGAGAATGACTTATTTGTTAAGGAGTTGTTATGGGGCGGGCCTTTTATTCGCTTCAAATTTATGCCATTATCTGGTCGCTTTGGGCCGTTCCTATATTTGCGGAACAAACCAATATTGCGTCTAACGGCACCCGTCTCGAAAGGGGCGAGATAGACAATGACGGTCCCAGCAAGGAAAGTCAGGCAGCGCTCAAGGAATCACAAGATCTAGGAAAAGAAAATAAGGCCCATGATAAGATCGCAAAAGGTGAAAATCATAGTTATTGTGATCAATACAATAGAAGTACTAAGGATAAGTACAAATCTCTAGAGGATTATCAGGGAGCTGTACTCGATCAAAGGCTCGAACAAATTGCCCGCCAAAGAAAGTTAGTCGCAGACCTGTCAACGAAATTAACTGGGGCCGAACAAAAGTATTCCAGCGATGGTTCTGGGGGACAATTTGATCCCGCTCGAGCAGCACAATTAAAACAAAATTTGGATAATGCTAAAAAAGGCATGGACGATGCCAAGGCCGCACACCAACAAAAAAAAGTCGCACTATTGCAAGCCGAAAAAGAGTTAAAGACTGTCCGCCAATCATGTCAAGATCGGATCAGCTCAACTTGTACTCAAAGAATCAGTGTTGCAAAACAAAGGGTCAATCAGGCCCGCGAGGAAAGGGACAAGGCAAAGCAATCCTATGATAATAACCGCCGAACCTACCATCGCTTGGGCAATAGTATTCGCAATAGTAAAGATGAAAAAAATATAATCGGTGCTGAAGCTGATCTTAAAGGTAATGACAGTAAGCAAAAAGAGAGTCATGACCTCTCCGGTACCCAAGGTGGCGAATTATCGGGAACACTTCATCGAGCAAATGTTCGCTTAAAAGATCTCATGAACGCTACCACAGACTCGGCGGCCAAATTAGCGCAAATCAAGGCGGAGAAATTAACTCAATTGGAATTAGAGTCTACTTATAACGCCGACTACGCTCTCTATGAAGTGGCGCTTAATGCTCACGATAAAGACCAGGCCAATGGTGCCATGGCAATTTCTAACGTCAAAGTCATGGCACTCGCCGCAGCGGGCGCTAAGGACCTCGCCTGTCATCCCTCAGGTGGTGAGAAAGTTCGTTCAAAATCCTATTACCTTTTTAAAGCTGCTGCCGCGACCTACCTCGCTGCCCAAGTTAACGATAATCAATATTTTAAGGATACGACTCAATGCCGTGCCAACGAAGATTTCACTGCAGATAAAAATGACATGCAAATGAGAACGGTGGAGCGCGCGGCCAATTTACATGAAGAAATTTTTGAACAATTATGTATGCGCATTAATCCTACTGATCAAAAGCTCGCCGAGGAGTGCCGTTTAAAGTTAAAAGCGATCCTAGGTGATGAATACGCCAATAGCTCTCGCTCGCGAGAAAATGCTCTCACCATGTTTAAGGCCGCTCATGCCGCCTCATTAGAGGAATTAAATAGTAAACGCCAGCGTGTCGCCATTGCCAAACAAAATGTCGCAAAAGGTAAAAAATGGCAGAAAAAAACACTGAATGCCATCGCCATCTCTGTTGCCATCGCCGCCATGAAAAAAGCACTTGGGGTTAGTTATAGTTCAATTTGTGCCACGACTTTTGGGGGCTGGGCCTGTCCATTGGCAGGAAAATGGTGGGCCGAATATGGCATTACCGTTGCCTATTTATCATGGCTTGCGATTGATTTAAAAAAGGCGATATCCTTTACTAAGAAATGGCAAAAGAAATTAGGTGAAGCTCAAGTATATACTCATATGGCCTGTAATAATAAAGAGGCCCTCGAACAGCAAGAAAAGGTCAAAACATTTGTCAAAAGCAAGGCACAAGAGGCGAAGGCCCAAGTCGAAAAGGCCAAAGATGAAGTGCGAAAAAGAATCGAATCGCGCCAATCAAGTACTTTTCAACAGCGACCGGATAGAAAAAAAATCTTCGAACAAATTGAATGGCGTCGTGCTCTAGCGGGTTCCAAGTCGTCACTCCCCTATTATATATCCCCAGACTTGCTCGGCCTAACAGCGTCGAAAAAAACGCCATCACAACATTGGTCTCTACAGTTTTTAAGTCATTTAGCAGACCAAATCTTTCCTAAGCTGCACGCCATTGATTCTCGTTTAGGCAATGCTCTCTCTTTGGCAACAGG
>JBFGZE010000099.1:0-10814 GCA_041586955.1 Bacteriovoracaceae bacterium | reverse complement strand
TTATTTGTCGATTCAATCTGGATATCTTTCAAGTTCGGAAGCCTTTGGTGAATTTTTGTTGGTGTTGTAGCGACTAAAACAATAATTCATTTCAAAGGCTTTTTCATTTTGCACGGCCGTAGACGCTGGGCCGTATAATCCGAAAAATGGTGGAAACGAAATAATGGGCAAAAGGCCCATTATATCTGCGTATAATTTATTTTATATGCTTCTAGTTTGCGAATTTCGGTTATATCTAAATTTTTAATTTTGTTAGCAAGCCGGACTTTTTTAAATTTTGCTCTAATCATTGTGTTTCACTCCTCAGGGAATGACGAATTCTACAACATGATAGGTGCCATCCACACTAAAAGGGTCTTTTTTCTGGAAGTTCTAGAGATGGGGCGAGACCGCAGAGAGTACCCAAGCTTTTTGTGCTAGAGTTATATGTCATTACTCCAAGCTTGGCGCTTGATATCTCAATTGGCCTTTTCCAGAATACACTAATTCTGCTGACTTAAATCAGAGATTTTTAATTCTCCTATGGTAATTGGTTTTATGGATCAGAGATTAGAGAATGCTAAAAAAATTAAACAATTGGAAGCGACCCCATTATATAACTCCATGGCCCCAGCCGAGCAGGGATTTCTTATTGAAAAAGCTCTGGAGTTTAACCTTTCCTTCCAGCAGTTTGTAAAATTAACAGAAATATCTATTGACCTACACATGTGGGGCCTGGGTGGTGTGAAAACATTTTGGGAAAAGTTTGAACCTAAAACAAAGGACAACCTTCCCCAAATCAAAAGAAAAATCTTTTCTCAAATTACTCAAGAGTATCAAAAAGTTCAATCTGATTCTAAGATATATAATTTCGATAATATTTTAAAAAATAACTACCAAAAATTAACAAACGTAGATTTAAAATCAGTAGAGATTACGTCTAACAAAAAAATATTAGGAGAATGCCCAGTATCTTCGGAAAAGACTCTATGCTGTAATTTAATGACTCTAGATGCTGTGGAAAATTGTGGGTTTGAATGTAGCTACTGCTCTATTCAATCTTTTTACCCTCACAATAAAATCTTCTATAAAAAATCACTCCTAAGCAAGCTTCAAGCTTTTAATTTTGAGAAAGAAAAAATCTACCATATCGGGACTGGGCAATCTTCCGATTCACTTTTTATAGGTAATCAAGGAGGTGTATTAGATCAGCTTATGATTTTTGCTAAAGAAAATCCTAATATTATTCTGGAATTTAAGACCAAGTCTAAGAATATAAACTACTTCTTAAAAAATGATATTCCTAAAAATGTTATTGTCACATGGTCTCTTAATCCAGACTCTATTATTAAAACTGAAGAGATTAGTACAGCTTCCTTAGGCGACCGTTTAAAGGCCGCAAAGGCCTTGTCCAAAAAGAGAATCCTTATTGGTTTTCACTTTCACCCTATGATCTATTCCCATAATCATCAGGCGGAGTATAAAAAGATTGCCCAAGATATCCAATATCAATTCAGGCCTGAACAGATTGCCATGATTTCCATTGGAACTCTCACTTTTACAAAACCCACGATTCGAGCAATTAGAAAAAAGAAAATATACTCCAATATCTTGAAAATTAAACTCGTAGAAGCGAGTGGTAAGCTTTCCTATCCTGAAGATATTAAAATTGAATTATTTAAAAACCTTTATGATAGTTTCTCAAAGGAATGGAAAGAAAATGTCTTCTTTTATCTCTGTATGGAGAAAAAAGAGCTATGGCCAAAAATCTTTGGCAAGGGATATCAAAACAACAAGGAGTTTGAAAAATCCTTAACATCGGCTTACATGAAAAAAATTGACCACCTTTCGGCACACTGCCAGAGTTAGCGTCTCAATAATATTAATCACATAAGCTAGTTCTTTTTTTCTGAAAGAAAGACTTGCTTTTATAAAGAGAATCTTCTAAAGTGCACAAAATCGTTGAGATATTCTCTGGCGGAAACTTCGTTAAGATAGAGTAGATCAATAAGCATATTCATTTTGGTGATAATCTCTTCGGAGTTTTCATACTAAGGCCCTCGTTAACCCACTTGGGCCTTTTTTATTTCTACCTTTTAAATTTACATCACGTCCTTTCCTATACATTTACTGATACTTTTATCTGCCCACGCCCCCCGCGATATTCTATTTGGAAAATTATGAATTTAATAATCCCCTAGAATTTGAGCCTTCTCCAATATTCTCCTGGAGGAACCCTATCAGAGCTTTCTAACATTTCACGCAATTTATTTAATTGCTTATCTTCTAAGGGAATACTTTCAATAACACTCAAGGATGAATCTTCATCACCACTTAGTTGCAATGCTTTTATTAAATAATAATACCCTATTACGGAACGAGGAAAATCTTCAATAAAGACTTCGGCCTGCTCTATAGCATTATCAAAATCTTTTTGTGCTAATAATCGCAAGAATGGTATATGAACGATGTCCTCATTGGCCGAATCTTCTGGCAAGAAGGCGTCTTCCTCAAGGAGAGCGACTTTCTCATTTAGTTCACTGGCCTTATCCAATAAAAGGGATTTTTCAATTTCTAAATTGCGAAGAGCTTGTAAATCGCCTTCACTCTCAATCATCTCATCATCTAAAGCGTCAAGGGTTTCATCAATAGTTTCGAACAGTTGATTCAACTCTTCCATTTCTCTATTTGTTTTAGCAATTAAAAAGGCTTCTTTTTGAAGCTCTTGATTATTGTCAAACTCAAAACTGGCCATCGTTTCAAGGAGTTGCTCAATATCTGACTCATTCGCCAATTCGCCATATTTCGCTTCTTTATACAATAACAATAAAAGCTTGGCCTTATATGCAGAATAGGAATCGGGCTCTCTTTCAATGACTTCATCAGAAATATTAATTAATTCCGCCAAGTCTGATTTTTTTATTTTGTCTAATTGATGTAATTCTCCAGTAAGTTTAAGAGCGAGGTCTTTTGTACTGAGATCAGGAGCTGCGACTAAATTATCATCATCACTCGCCTTTCCAACTTTTTGGGGAATACCAATACCTGATTCATTAATTGCTGAACGAACGGGTCGAACAATATCCCTCCAAGGTTTTGGCGTCCTTTTTTCTTTTGAAAGAAGCTGGACCTGTAACCTAAGAGCTCTATTTTCTTTTTTCATGTCCTGGTAGAAGGATTCAGATACGAGAATCAAAACGGTCAATAACGCTAAAAGCGAGAAAAGGATTCTATTACTCATTTCTACCTCCTCAAAAAAGGTAAAAAAGTCATCGCCTTGGCCATTATAGGCCATAATAAGAAGAAATGGGAAAATGCTATTAATCAAACTAAGGTATTGAAACTAATAGATAAAATGGCCGATGCAATATATAAAATTAGTATATTCCAAAATTGATGGCAATTTTTTGTATTGACCCCCCTCAAGTTTCGACCCCACATAATACGACCCTGGTATGAAGAAAATTCAAGGCCTATTAAATATCGCTTTCTTGAGTATCTGATCTAATGCTAAATTCCCTTGGCAATTGAGGCCCATCCCCTTGGGTCAAATAGGGAGTTTGCGATGAAGTTTCTAATTTCTTTTCTATTGATCTTTTCTAGTTCAATTTTTGGCCAACGAAAATGTGAAAACCAGCTTCTCGAGCAAATCAAAGTTAAAATTGCTAAAGAACGTTTGATAGGGCCAGGATTAGATATCATTCACCATTCAGCAGGGGCGACGGACAAGGATGAAATTAGTTGGCGGTTAAAAATTGGAAATCCTGACGATGACGATGTTTATCCTTATTATTTATATGTTGAAACTAAAGTAAATTGGCAAAACTGTAAAAGTTATTCAATCACTATCAAATAATTCACCTTCTATTTTAAAAAATGAAAAACTATTTTGCGAGAGTTGGAATAAATCCTATTAAGAAGTGGATAAGAGTAACATTATTTACTTATTTCTCGTCTGAATCCCCGTAATAGCTCCATCTCCCAATCGTTCAACTCCTTTTTCTAAACTGACTATTTTGGTGTTAGATGTTACCTCTTGATGTAATATTTCAAGTTTCTGTTCCAACGAGTTGATTTGTTCACTTAATACGATTAATTTTTCTCTATCCCGATTTGAAGAAAAGTTGGAAATACAGATCCCGATCACAAAAGTAAAAATACCAAAAACAGTCGCCCGACCAAATCGACGAAATTCTTTATTAAGAGCGACCTGGTATCTTTCACTCATTTCCACGCGAGAAATAATATTTTTTTTAATCTCCTGCAGCTGGTCCATCGTTTCTTACCTCACAAAATTTTATAATTATTAGATTTTATCGGAGAAACGAATTACATATTACTCTCATCAGATTATTTGCTATATAATCCACTATTTAAATTGTTTTCCCTATCATTTATTGCAGTTTTTAATGCCTCAAATACTTGGCTAATTTCATCACTATCATTGCCTAATTCAGATCAATCTCCTATCAATGAATGATGCAAAAGGTAAGCTGTCCACTTAGGCGTAATATTTTTTTAACTTATATTTTTAGCTTCTTTAGTTGTTTCTTTGTCATTATGCCTATTATCATCCCCATGTTTTTAAACAAAAACATCTCAATGAAGAGTATATTTGAACTCCAGGCAATTTTTGGTATTACGGTGGCCATTCTTGAAGTTCCATCCGGCTATATTTGTGATCTTATTGGCCGAAAAAAAATACTCCAATACGGCTCTCTTCTCTATGCCATCGGTTTTACCTGGCTCAAATTTTCTCACTCTTATATTGATTTCGTTTGTTTTGAAATCATTGTCGCTTCGGGCATGGCCCTCATTTCCGGTGCTGATCTTTCACTTATTTATGAATCTTTAAATCAAATCAATCAGGACCGCCTAGAGCGCACAAGGGCGGTTGCCAATATCCAATTGGCAAAAGTGGGAGCGGAATCTCTTGCAGCACTTTGCTCCGGCCTTCTTATTATGCATTCCATGGGATTGGTTTTAACAATACAGGCCATTTTTTCCTGGGCACCTTTCATTTCTTCATTTTTTCTAAAAGAAGTTCCCTATCAAAAAATGAATCAAGATTCCCACTTCACGAATATAAAATTTATTTTTCAACACCTCTTTAAAGAAGATAAACTCATTTCCCTTATTTTTATCAACCTTATTATTTGGTCTATTTCAACTTTTTTGGCCGTCTGGATTTTTCAAAAATATTGGATAGGTGAGAATATATCTATTAAGTTCTTTGGTCTTTTATGGGCGAGTTATAACTTAAGTGTCGGTGTTGTTGGAAAATATGTCCCTCTACTAGAACAAAAACTTGGAGTAAAGTCTCTGCTTATTTTGCTCTCACTACTTCCCATCATTGGCTATCTAGGCATGGCATTTTACGGTGGTTATGCAGGAGTTCTTTTAGGATTTTGTTTCCAAATAAGCCGTGGTATTAATCAAGTTTTTCTTAAAGATGCCCTCAACTGGCGCATTCCCAATGAATTCCGGGCCACCATAAATTCACTTGCGAGCCTCTTTTTTCGGCTAGGATTCTTTCTAATCGGCCCCTTTGTGGGTTATCTGATTGACCAGAGAGGAATTCCCTACACTTTCCAACTATTGGCCGCATTCTTTGGGCTACTTTTTATTTTCTTACTTCTGCCTCTGGTTCATAAAGTTAAAAGAGTTCACTAGCCTTATTGCCATTGCCCCTTATTATCTTTAAGACGATCCATTATAGAATTCACCACTTCACGAATAGTTTTCTCATCACTTTCCTCAGTAAAAAGAGGATTAGACTCACGCATTTTTTTCATATAAGTGGTATTCAGAACAATACCCATATGAACGATTTGAGAAAAAATAACTCTCATCGCCCAATGGCGAGCACTAAGAGGAACACTATCCTCAACTTCTCTATTGATAAACTCAAGAAAGACTTCTTGACCTGGGGGGCCACAATTACCTTCCTCGTCACCACAATATTCTGCGGACAATTGGACACCATCATTATCAAGAAACATTTTAAAGCAATTCATAAGGGCATTGCCGTTATCGAGAAAAAACTCCAACATTTTCCAGGCAAAATCACTGATGGTTAAAGATGTATCTGCAGAGAATTCATGAACCTTATCTGCCATCCATTGGTGATTACTTTTAAAAACTTCTGCATATAGTCCCATCTTATTTTCAAAATGGTAGTTAATTGCCGCCACATTAACATCTGCCGCCTTAGCAATGTCGCGAACAGAGGTACCGTCAAAACCTTTATCGGCGAAAAGCTCACAGGCAACCTCTTTAATTTTTTCTTTAGTGCTCATTTTTTACATATACCTTTGCTTCTTGTGGCGTCATTATAATCTCTCCTCGATTAGATTTAAAGAGAGAAGCGCTCCATTCCAAGAAATCTTCAATGATAGCATAGGCGCAGGGCACCCAAAGCAATGTTAAAATAGTCCCACTTGTTAAACCCCAGGCCATGGCCATCGTCATTGGTATTAAGGTCGAATCGCTCCCGCCAATTCCATAAGCTGTTGGAATCAAACCGCTAACAGTAGTCAAAGAAGTTACGAGAACAGCTCGTAATCGCATACCTGAAGCCTTTGCCAAAATTTCGGACATTTTCATATTAGTACTATCTCGTAATTGATCGATAAAACTAATAAGAACAATCCCGGAGTTTACGATAATGCCACCAAGTCCAATAATACCGATAAGGGCCATAAAGCTGATCGGTCGAGAGTGAAAAAAGAAGGCCACTGAAAATCCAATCAAACCGAGGGGGATTGTCGTCATAATAATCAAAGGGCGGAGATAGCTTTTAAATAAAAAGACTAATAGTCCAAAGATGCCTATCAAGGAAAGAACGAGCGCTTGCGCTAAACTTTGCATCGACTCATTAGTACTTTCTTGTGCCCCTCCAAAAACAAGAGAGACAGTAGGAAATCGTTTACGGTTTTCATTAAAAATAGACTTTAATATTTGATTGGCCTTGATCGACGTAATAATGGTGTCCTCAACATCACCTGTCAGAGTTTTAGCTCCCTTATAATTAAAGCGCTTAATCTGTGGCCGCCCTTTAGATAATTTAAATTCGACAAATTCACCGAGGGGAACCAAATTACCTTGATTATCCATGATACGGATGTTTTTGAGATGATCAATTTCTTTTCTCTGGTCCTCTCTCATACGAACAATAAGATCGACATCTTTTTTATTAAGCGTTACTTTACTAACACGTTTTCCTGAAACAATCGAACGAATGGTCGACCCAATAGTATTGACATCAAGCCCAAGTTTTGCGACAAGCCCATAATTGATGTCGATAAAAACCTCTTCATCTCCAATGACTTCATTTACTTTTAAATTAAAAATCCCTTGATACTTGGCGAGCTTCTCCGTCACCAATTGAATCATCGAATCCAGTTGACTGGAGTCATTAGAACGAAATGTCGCTTCAATTGGGTTGCCAACTGGAGGGCCATTAACTCTTGCCTCATAGCTCACTAATTGTGCCCCAGTATTTGGGACTTTTTGCAAGAGCTTAATAAAATCATTATGAGGCATATTCATTTTAATATCTTCACTCACATAAATAGTGAGCATCCCCACATTATCCCCTTCCATTGTCTTAGGATCATTCAATCCCACTTGACTGATACCGGAACGAGCAACAATATGCTTAATTTTTTCCCCTAAGTCTTTATTAATCGATTGCGATAAATTCTGCAGGAATAAATTCGTTTGGTTAATATTACTTCCCGCAGGCATTTCCACTCGGGCAATATAAATTTCCGTTTGCTCCGCTGGGAAAAGAATAAAGCGATTCGCCTTAAACATCATAAGAAACGAAGCAAATACGAGCACGATATATCCACCAGAAACAAAATACCTCCTATTAATTAATTTAGTCATTAAGGCCTCAAATTTATCCTCAAACTTTTTAAACCAATCTACTGACTTTTTTTTCTTCTTAGGACTATTGGAGTCAATCAAGGTAAGACGCATAGGTAATAAAAAGAAACTTTCCACTAAGCTAAAAACCAAGGCAATGGTCACAATAATGGGAATCCATTTAATAAACTCACCCATTACACCTTTTGTAACAAGCATGGGTAAAAAAGCTGCTATAGTTGTACAAGCTGTGGCAGTAATAGGAAGCCATAGTTCATCAATCGATTGCTTCGCGGCAGCGATAGGCCCCAGCCCATTGTTCCGTAATCGATTATAATTTTCACTAATCACAACAGAATTATCGACCAGCATCCCTAGAGCAATAACGAGCGCCAAAATGGTAATCGTATCAAGGTTCATTCCCCAGGCAGGCATAATACCCATCGTTGCAAAAACAGCAATTGGTAATGATAGAGATGCCATAATACCAATTCTACCGGGAAGAAAAACAAAGAGGAAAATAACCACAAGGACAAGACCACTCACGGCATTATTGGCCAGAACGTCAACCCGATCCTTTACCTTATTACCCTCATTATTATAAATACTAAACTGAACTTCATTATAAGTTTCCTGATAAAACTTAAGTTTTTTGTAAACCTGATCAACAAGTTGAATTGTATCGGCGCCTGCCTTCTTCGTTACAATTAATAAGGTTGCAGGCCGCCCATTATAAATCGCTCCCTTTTCTAATTCCTCCAAACCATCTTCAACATTGGCAATATCACGAAGCCTCACCATTGAGCCCGAGAAATTACTACGAATGACAATATTTTCTAAATCGCTTTTATTTTTAATTTTCCCTTCAATGCGAATGAGCTTTTGTTCACTGTCCTTTTTAAGGACACCCCCGGGAATATTGGTATTGCGCTGACGGATTTTATTTAAAACCTCATCTGCTCCAATATGATGAGTGTCTAATTTATTCTGATTTAATCGAATTTGAAAAGCGCGGGCACGATGCCCAACTAAACGAACTGACTTAACTTTCTTATTATCTTCTAAGTCCTCTTTTAATAAATCGGCTACAATATCTCTTTCCCTTTTTTCATTGGGACCAACAATAGCTATTTCTATAATGGGAAATTCATCAGACTTAATTTCTGTAAATTTTGGTGGGTCACGCAAATCGTTGGGTAATCCCGTCGCCCGGTCAATTGCTTTTTGTATTTCGGCCATCGTTTCCTTAACGTTGACCTTGGAGTCATCCATATCGACACGGACAACAATGGAGCTTAAACCAGATTGAGACGTGGACTTGACATCCTTTAGTCCGCTCACCGTTCTAATTTCGTCTTCGAGAACTTTGGTTATTTTTACCTCAATGTCTGCCGCCGATGCCCCATCATAAGAAGTTATAATCGTCGCTGTGGCCAACGAAACGGAAGGATAGGTCTCAGCATTCATTTTATAAATGCCCATAATTCCATATATCGCTAAACCTAAAGTTAAAATAATGGTTAACTTTGAGTTTCTAATAAAAAATTCTGTAATCTTTTTCATCTTTTTTTAAATCCTATTAAAGTCACAAGGTGTCTTGGTAAAAACATTAAGATAATCAAAAATAGTATTAAGAACGGTTAATTTAGATTGGATTTCCTCCAGACCGCTGTTGAGGTAGGCATCCTGATCAAGAATTAATTGCTGAGCGGTAATTCTCGCCTGCGAGTACTTCTTCTTGGAATAATCCAAACTCACCTTGAGATAATTTGTATTCAATTTATTATTTTTAACAATTTCTTGTAGCAGTGTAATCGATTTAACTAATTGAGTGTGGTACGGGCCCAATTTGGCACCTGTCTCTTTTTCATAAGAATTTTTTCGCAATAGATTGATACGCTTTTTTGTTGCTCTCAAGGATGAATTATTTTGTCCAAAAGGAATGTTAATATTTAATCCGACCGAATATTGATTCGCACTTTCTTCAGTTAAATCATCATAGGCCTTCGAAGTTCCAAGACCTTTTCCAATTAGCCCTACTGATCCAACAAAAGCTATTTCCGGAGCTCCAATATACTTATCAATCGCCATTTCATTTTGTAAGGCCTTAGTATTGAGGTTAACCATATCGTCATAAACTGTATTATCATATGGAATACTTGGATAGCTTTTGATCTTGCCCGCACAAGCGAGAACAGAGTTCACCGCTTGCCCCACATTATACTTTCCTAAAATGATTTCTTTATCTGCAAGGGATGGAATCAATTCCTTGAGGGATTTTAGTAATTCTTCTCTCTGGTATTGAAGCGAAACTAATTGTCCTTGACGGGTAATTGATTGGGATTGGTAGCGTGCCACCTCTCCCCTATCGGCAACCTTATTTTTGGCGCGTAACTGGGCCAACTTGACTTGTTTTTGTGAAGTTTTAATCAGGCCTTTGACTAATTTCATTGCCTCATTATTCGCCACAATTGTCCAATAAAGACGTTTAAGGCCATTATAAAAAACGGCCTTATTCACTTCCTTTTCGTAATTGGCCTTTCGTCTGTTTAATTCTAAGGCCTCTACTTTTCTACGTGAAGAACGCCCTAAAAAATCCTTATAAAGGTCAAAAGACATATCCAATTGTAAAACTTCTGACGTGGATTTTTTAAGAAAGCTATTAGAGCTTTGAGTGTAGATATTTTTTAAGGTATAGGTCGTGCCATATGTTGTTGCTTTTTTTACTCCTAATTCAATCTGGTTAATAGGCGATGTAATAGGAGCAATAGATGACAATTGCTTTTCTTTTGTTTCACTACGAAAAGCTTTAGCGTACGCACTCGGTGTAAAAATACTTTGGAATATTTCCTGTTGGTATTTGGCCATCATTAAACCAGTTTCAATTTTGTCGAGAGAAGGAATTGCTTGGCCGGTGATCTCTGTTTTAAGAGACTTAGGACCTAAAATAAAGGAATTGGCAG
>JBFGZE010000098.1:0-10934 GCA_041586955.1 Bacteriovoracaceae bacterium | reverse complement strand
CTTCGCATCACAATTGCGCTTAAAGAACCCATCTTTAACAATGGAGCTTGGATTTTGACACAACTTTTGGGGGCAGTACAGATTCATACTAAGCGAAGTGCAATGCTTACCCTGATTTATTATGTGCAAATAGCTATAAATATAGGGTCTTGTAGCCGAGTGGTGAAATACTTTCTCGAAGTTTTAACACCATTTATATGGTCCAGTTATAATGAATTAATTCGCTTGATGGTTCTGTAGTGCTTGGTAAAAAAGTCGTTGTTCATCAATGGATAGGGGAGAAATCGTCTCTACCTTTTTCTTACGAATCCCTTTATCTCCGATTAATTGATCTAGGCGGCGGATACGATCGGTGATAGATGTCGCGACAGTCACTAACCAACTCGGACATTGGCGTTCTAGTTCGAGTATGGGAATCTGTATCAAAGTACTGGGCTCAATACAGGCGACGTGGGCGCTTCTTTTTTCCCCATCAAAAAAGGACAATTCTCCAAAGTATTCACCGGCGTTGAGATAGGCCAGAGGTGTAATTTGGGTACCCTTGCTGAGAAAAACTAAAAGCTTACCAGAGTGAATGAGATAAAGGTCATTCTCTTCTTCACCTTTAACACAGACGATATCACCTTTCTTATAATTTCGGGTTAATGGTCCTTCTAATTCCGCCATAATAACTTCCTATAGATCTAAAATGGATTTAATTTTTAAACGAACCCCATTCGCCAATTGTTCATAATACATTTGCTGCACCCCAAATTGAGAAATAAAAAGTGGTTCTCTGCCAAATTTCTTATTGAGGTCTATATTAAAATCAATAATTGAGAAATTAAAATGTTCCGCGCGTTCTACCAATAATTTATTGATCAGGATTGTTCCTTGTGGTGGGCGGCAGTCATAAATTTGGGATCGGTATAGTTGCGACTTGGCCTTTTTGAAATCTCCCATGGATTTATAAACTTGCCCGAGGAGGAAGAAGCTTTGAGCATTGATCGGATTAAGGGCCAGCGTATCCAGAGCGATAGGCAGGGCCTCTTTGGAGCGAGATTGTTCTAAAAGAGTTTTGATTTGTTCTTGCTTTTTTTTGATGGCAGGAGAGTTGGCATCCAGGCAGGTTTTTTGTGGGGCCAGGTCAATATTAAGTGGTGGGGTGATGACTAATAATTTCTTTTTACTTTCCTTAATTTCGCGGGTGAAATCATCCCATCCTATCTTAAAATAGGCGAGTGTTAATTCAATCAATAATTGATCATAAAAAGATTTGGCATCATCAGGGTGTGTGATCGAAACGGGCCTTTTTGGTAAGGCCACAGTTTTGACCGGCCGATAGAAAAACTTAGAAGTAAAGGGCAAAATCATCATGATCGAAGACTTTACTTCATTATTAAAGGCCTGCAAATTATGACGGATTTGTTGATAGTCTTTAAGGGGGAAGCGTTCTTCAAAGAACTCCTGCGAACCACCAAGATAAATGACTAAATCAGGTATTTTTGATAAAGATTGCAATTTTGTCAAAGTGCGGTGTAGGCCCTCTCCCTCTTCTGCCCAATTGACGAATTTAAGAGGTGTGGTCAAATTCTTTGATAAACCAGCTAGGATTTGCGTTTTAAAATTATTGAGCTCCACCGCTTGTTCATCCCCAAGTAGGAGAATATTCGCATTAGAGGCACGCCGGACCATTTTTGGTTCTAAGCTAGGAAAAGTATAGGGGTAGGGGCGCGCCATGATGGGGTTTTTCCAAATATTAATTGCCAAGCGAGTAGTGAAATAACCGACAACCACTAAGACAATCAATAAAAGAGCTTTCCATTTGTTCATTTTGCGCGCCGCTTCCTTGGCAAATTCTCATGTACCCCTTTATTGTATCGGAAAAATTTGTTACCACAAAGCATCGAATGTTAAAGGATAGAGATGAAGGCATATTGGACCCCAGAATTATTGGCACCGGCCGGTAGTTTAGAAAAGTTAAAAGTCGCAATTATGTATGGCGCCAATGCTGTCTATTTGGGTGGGCAAAAATTTGGCCTGCGCTCCGCCGCTGATAATTTTACCTACGAAGAAATCCTTGAGGCCTGTGAATTTGCCCATTCCCGAGACGCTAAGGTCTATGTCGTTCTTAATTCCTTTCTTCATGATAAAGAAATTGAAGAGCTCCCATCCTTTCTTCAACATTTGGAAAAGGCGAAAGTCGATGCCCTTATCATTTCAGATTTAGGTGTCATCCAAACGGTGCGCCAAAATTGCCATATTCCCGTCCACCTTTCCACTCAGGCCTCGTGCTTGAATACTTATGCCGCTCAATGGTGGAAGAAGATGGGGGTGACTCGTATTGTTTTGGGTCGCGAAGTTTCCATTGATGAAGCGCGGGCCATCAAAGAGGCAACTGGTCTGGAATTGGAAATGTTTATTCACGGTTCCATGTGCATGGCCTATTCCGGAAATTGTGTGATCTCCAACTATACTCAAGGCCGTGACTCTAATCGCGGCGGTTGTGCTCATAGTTGTCGATTTGAATATTCTTTGGGAGAAGAAAATAGTCTTGAACAGAAAAAGGCTTTTTTTATGAGCTCCAAAGATCTAGAAGGGCTCCGTGTTCTACAGGATTTTATCGATGCAGGAATCGACTCTCTCAAGGTGGAGGGGAGAATGAAGTCCCATCATTATGTCGGGACTATCTCTAAGGTTTATGGTGAGGCCTTGCGATATTATCAGCAGCAAGGGCATTTATTAAGTGATGACCTTTTACGATGGGAAGAGGAATTGGAAAAAGTGACTCACCGGGATTATACCTTGGCCTCTTTAAAAGAGAAGGCCGGTGAGGATTCAATCTATGCCGAAAGAGAACATAATAACAGCGAGTTTACGATCGCTGGTATGGTGCTTGAGGCCACTGACGATCATACTTTGGTTGAAGTGCGCAGCCGCTTCACTCCAAATGACCGCTTAGAAATCATTCCTTTCTCTGGGGCCAGTACATTATTTACCGCCACTGAAATTAAAGACCTTGCCAATCGACAGGTTGAATACACACGGCCTGGGACTTTGGTGAAACTGCCCCCTATGAAAAATGCCAAATACTTTAATCTCATTCGCTTAGGAGGACAGGCATGATTTTAACAGCCCCCATCCGTAGTGAAGAGGATCTCGATCATCTTATTGCCGCCAATTTTAACGAAGTGATTATCGGTACCAAAGGCCTAAGTCGGTTCGGCGAATTAACGCCGTCACAGGCCAAAGCGCTGGCGCAAAAAGCTCAAAAGGCCGGACTTAAAACTGTTTTGGACTGGGATATCTTAATGACTCAAAATATTTTTGAAATATCTTTGGGTGAATTCCATTCAATGGACTTAAGTTGTTTTGATGCAATTCGGGTCCAGGACCCTGGTGCTTTAGAATATGTCTTAGAAAAAACCACTCATCCCATTCAATTGAATTTGGAGTCGGGGAATCATAATTTAGTTGGCATTTTAAATTGGGTTAATGCCGTCGGAGAGCGCTTAGAGCGGTTGATCCTGTCTTTTGAATTACCAGGACAATTAATGGCCCAGTATACTCAAAAGGTCCCCGTGCCCATTGAGTGGCCACTCTTAACTCCCATTTTATTATTTTATTCACCTCGTAGTTTGATCAAGCCTCTTTTTCCCGATGCGGTCGGTGAAGAAGCGTATCAGGTCATGGGAAAATCTGAGGAGTCCCCCCATTCTGGTTTTAAAGTTCTCGAAAATCGCCATGGTACTTTTATGTTTAACCCCAAAGACTTTTCTCTTCTTGATAAATGGCAAGAAGTGAAGGAATTGGGCCTTAGGGCCTTCCGTTTTGATTTACGCCAAGGCAATTGCTTTGATCTGGCCTCTCCCTTGGCCGCCATGTTGCGTGGAGAAGGAGAGCTTTTAGCAGAAATTAAGGAGCGTTATCCCGCTCACGCCATTCGCGGATTTTTCTCCGCTAATAAGTCAGACGTGCTTTTTAAAAAATTAAAAAACGCTCAATTGCGCCGGCGAGAGACTGGATTTTTAGGTGAAGTGATGGATGTTATGAAAAAAGAGTCCATCGCCATCCATTTAAAAAACCCTAACGAAAGCATATCGTTAGGTGATGAAATTCGCATCCAAACACCTGAGGGGAAGGCCAAATTGACTCATCTTAACTCTATGTTCAATACTAATGGGGAAGAGATTGTGAATGCCAGTTATGGTGATATCGTTATTATTCCCCATCTTGGTGGAGTCTCAATTCGCAGTGCTGTTTATCTTAATTCTTAGTGTTAAGCTTCTCTTGAAATAAATGAATAGTTGAACTTTATAGTCGCATGATTTAATTGTTGCGATAACGTGCCACTTAAAGAGCTATTGTATATAAAAATTTAGTAAGGGTTTTTTTAAATAGGACTTTTACTTAGATGGTAGGAAAACTTATTTCAACATGTCACGATAAGCCAAGACATTTATCCAAATAAAACATATATTGATGAAAATACTCTGCGCCTTAATCGAAGGCATGAAGAAAGTTTTTGTGGAGATGCCCCTTTAAAATTTAAAAAACTTGAATTGGATGAAGTCGTCATTAGCACCATCTATAATTATGATAAAAAATTCTGACTTTCTATTTCAACAGCGGAAACGCCATAAAGGAATTAAGGATTAATAAAGTTTGACTATATGACTTAAAGCTTATCAACCAGTATCGCGAATTGATAAAAATTGAGCAAGCTCTATTTAAAAGAAAAAAGATTTTGTCACAAAGAAAGACCATACTGAACCACTGAAAGAATCGATTGTCTGACCTCAAAAAGGATCATGTCATGGAGTTAAAAAAAACGCGGAGGCCGTTTTTTGAATTGGGTTCATGGAGCATCCTCGCGTCCACAATTGGCCTGTTCAATAAATTAAAGGCCATTGATAGAAAAAATAGCGATGTTCCCGTATATGGCCTGTGTAAGCAATTTTATCAAAAAAGTTATCAGTGAATTAGCAATACCTAACAAGGAGAGTTTGTTATGAAGCGAACATTTTTGTCATTTTCCATTAAAAAGTTTCTCATTACCCTAGGGTTAGGGATATCTCTAACGTCATTGTTGGCAGCAGAATTCAAATTTGTCCACGCACTTGAAGAAGCTTATTGGTACTCTCGTTATAACCTCGGCTCCCTGGTTATGAAGTCGAATCTAGGCGAAACATTTAAACCGGGTCCTGAAATGGTAGAAGCGATGGTTAAAATGGTCTCTGATGAATGGAGTACTGCTGTACCTGCTAAAAATGCGGCATTATTAAAACGGGTTTTCAATGGAGGCAATCCTTCCTATATAAATGCTTCGAATAATATCGATAATGATTTTAATAATTTTCGCTGGGCCCCAGTAGAGTCGAGCAAAACTTCTGCTGCGGCCTTTGGCTGGGTTTTGATGAAAGAGATCGAATGGGTCAAACAATTTAATATAGACTTCCATTTTGGAGACCCCATGCGAGTCAATATCCCAGGAGCGCAAGAGCGCTTCGCCGGTCTGGTATTATGTGCGGAATCCTTAATGCAACTTAAAGAATATCAAGAAAATGAGGATTTATTTGATTTTTCTAATATCGTCGGTCAATACGTGGCACTCAAAGCAATTGCCAATTTTTCACAATATTTGACGGTTAAAAATTCATTTCGCCCATTTATGCGAGAAAACCGCTGCGCGCTTTTGGCATCTATGATGCTCGGTAAAACTGCAGAAGAAATTTCAGAATCATTTTTACAAACGGCCAAATCTCTTTATCAGAAAATTGACAGGCCAACCACAATCCCCGAACTTTCCGAGGCGATCCAATCCCTAATTTGGTATGCCTACGCTAATCAAGCTGATCGCATGGCCATAAAAACCCAAATTATAGCTTATGGACAAGAATTGGCCGGCCTGAAGGCCAGCAATCCAGTGGATCAAGCGCATATGATCAGAGCTCTCATTGAAATCGGCCGGGTAACAGATTCCCCTCGTTATATGAAACTTGCCGCTCGCCAATATAGCGAGTTTGCCACGAGCTTTAATAGCGAGAAGGGGATTTTTAACGGTTTTTTCACTTATAATACGTCTGATGTCGCCGTCCTTATCGGCGCTCTCAATTCCTTAAAACTTTTTGTTGCTGGTCGCGTTGATCAAGAACAAGTCGAAAATATTTTAGTTAAGTTTTTTGATACCATTCTCAATCAGGCCGGTATGCAAATCTCTGCTCCCCCCGTTGAAAAGATTCCCCCCTACGAGCGTAGAGATGATTCTATGCTCCATCGTCACCCCTCACTTCCGGTACCAGCACTTGCCGGTGGTGAATTTGGTATCGCTCCCGTTTTTGCATCAGAAGTTTCTATGAAGAGCGGCCATTGGGAAAGAGTAAATAGCTTTGATAGTGCCGGCGCCATGCAATTGGCCAGTGAGTTTTTATGGTTACATCATGCGGAGGTCAATGGCTTCCCTAATATTCCTTAACTCCCATTGAGTGGGGACTAGCATGCTCCCCACTCCTTTTACGCTAAGGATTTTCTATGAAAGATTGGCCACCATTAGCCGCTATCCTTGGTCTTTTATTCTCTTTCTCCTTGCTGGCCAGACCAGAATACGCCGCCCGCGAAAAACTCAATTGTATTCAATGCCATGTCAACCCATGGGGGGCCGGTCCGAGACGCATCATGGGAAAGATTTACGGTGCAAGGGATTTAAAAGCGGGACTCCATAATGAGACAGATCTTTATTATGCAGACTTCCGTGCGCTTTTTCTTAAAGATACCAAGCGACCCAACCATCTAACGACCAATGGCCTAGGCCTCATGACCGCCACAGTTTCGGCCAATATCCCCATTGTTGAAAAAGATGATGGGTTTAGTACCAGCGTATTGCTCAGTTATGATTTTGGCACCTTCGCGCCTGGCACCAGAGAGATCTATCTACTTTGGCAAAATAATGATGATGTATTTTGGCAACCTTCAAGCATTGTTTTTGGAAATTTCTATGCCCCATTTGGCCTATTAACTGATGAACATAGAACCTATACTCGATTTCAAACCGCCACCACTCTGCGCGAGAGGGAAATGGGAGGGGTTTTCTCTTTTGACCCTCTCGCCTCTCTTCATTTGGACCTTGCCCTGACCAATGGACTAGGTTTTAAAAATGGAGGGGGGAATTTAACTATCAATGATCAAACATTTGGCGTTATTGGTAATATGCGCTTTAATCATCACCAATGGCCGCTATTATTAGGCACGAGTTATTCCTATCACCAAACCAAGGAAGTCGCTGCGCCTAATCCCTATGCCTATTCATTTTATGGTATTTTGACTTTCGATCAATTATTTAAAACAAAGTGGAAGGCCCATATCGCCAGTGAATTGGTTTATGCGCGATTTTATAATGATATTCATAACCCCCGTTATATTGGAAACTTCATTCCTAATACCACCGCTGGCCTTGCCTACAAGCAGGCCATTAAAGACAAAACTTCTCGTGGACTATTGGTCAACTTCAAATGGGAAATCACTCCCACATGGATCGCTATGGTTAAATATGACCATTTACTCCTCGATAATAATTTCAAAAGTGATTCTTATATTCGCTATGGCCTAGGCCTCAGGCATCAAATCAATGCCAATACCTTACTTCTTTTACGGTATGAAGAATCAAATATCCAAGTGCCTAGGATTGAGGGGAGTCATATCAAATCTGATCAAAAGGATGTCTTTGCGGTTTTGAGATTTTGGTTGTGAGGGGTCCTAATTATGGGTAATCAGCACCGCTCCTTATTCATTTTGTCGTTACTACACTTGCTCATCTTTGCCTGTAGTGGCAAGCATCACCCCATTTTTGACTGTCCTGAGGAAGACCTCAATTGCAAGACGCCTATCACAGGACAAAATACTTTGTTAAAGCTATCCTTTGCAGAAACTCTTGGTCAAAGCTATTGGTACTCCCGCTATAATTTAATGGCACAGGCCCTGCAATCAGGGTTGGGGGAACCGTTTGAAATATTACCGGCAACCTTAGAGCAAATGGTCAAATTGGCCTCTGATCGAATTTCAACAGCAGTTCCACCCAATGGTTTGGTTCTCTTAAAAAGGGTATTTAATAAAGGGAATCCTCAATTAATCAGCCCTATGAATAATAACCCACTTGACCTCCGAAATTTTCGCTGGATCCAGGGGGCACCAGGGAAAACTAGCTCTCAGGCATTTGCCTGGACTTTGATACAGGAGATAGAGGCCGTTAAATATTTCAATAATGATCGTCTGTTTGGTGTTCCTGGCCGTAGTCAGATACCAGGGGCCGATCAACGGCTATTAGGAATGATACTATGTCTAACTGGCCTAGAACAGGCCAGAGAATATATTAAAAACCCTCATCTTTTTAATCATATGGATTTAAGTGGTGAATACCTAGCATTGGGTGCGATCTCAAATCTGGCCGAATATTTAACAAGTACTAGCTCACTTCTACCTCTTCGTTCTAATAACCGATGTGCTCAAATTATTTCTTTAAAGGAGGGGAAAATTATCACTTTAATAATAAAGGAGTTGCGTACCGCCGTGGAGAATATCTATTTTAACATCGATAAAGAACCACAAAATGCACGGGAGTGTACCAACGCTATTCTTAGTTTGCTATGGTATACAAGTTTCACTAAAGAGAGTTCCATCGTAACCGGGGATATTTTACCTCTCGTTAAAAAATTAAGGTCCTTAAAAAACCTAGATCTTTTTGATCATGCCTATCGAATTCAAGGATTGATGGCGTTTTATCGGTTGACACAAAATGAAGAAGACCTGCAATTTATACAAGACTCTTTTCAATTTATTAACCGGGCATTTGATCGAAAATTACAAACATTTCCCAACGAAAAAGAATGGTCGAGTGAGCATGTGGCGGCATTATTAGGGGCCCTTAATGCTCTCAAATTATTTGGTGAAAAAAATATTGCTCAAAGACAATTGTTGCCAATAATGGTCGGTTTTTTTCAGACGATCCTTAATCAAGCATCTCTTCAATTATCCGCTCCGCTCCCGGATGACCTTGCCCCTTATGAACAGAGGGCCAGCGCCATTTTCCATCGTGATCCACGCTTACCTTTACCGCGGCAAGAAGGCCTAAATGATGGAATCGCCCCAGTATTCGCGGCCAGGGCCAAGCAAATTGGTGTCCAAGAATGGCAAGTTGCAAAAGACCAATACGACACAGCTGGTGCCATGCATTTGGCCAGTGAATTGTTATGGTTTAACCATAAAACGGCTCCCGGCCTTCCCTGCCCGCAACTTTTGCCCATAGGAGGTCTCATCAATAACTGCATTGCTCCTCAAGATATTAATCCCGATGATCTTATAATAGTGGGAGACACTAATGGAGATACGGCGGGGGATGGGGGGCAAGGAGGTAATGGCGAAGTACCGACTTTTACTTTTATTCATAAAAATATTTTATCGCGCTGCTTTGGCTGCCATACGGGAAGTTCGGCCCCTCATGGACTTGATCTCTCTGTTAAGGAACGTGCCTATCAGAACTTGGTCGGCACCGCCTCTGTTGAAGGGCAGGCGCTTGGAGGGGTGTTGCGAGTGCGACCAGGAAATTCAGATCCTCGTCAAAGTTACCTTATTGCTAAGCTTATCACTCAAAATGACTTTCGTTTAGGGGATCGTATGCCTAGGGGCGGCCCTTTTCTAACGGTAAAAGAGATAGAAATGATTAAGGCCTGGATCGATGCGAACGCTCTCAACAACTGAATAGGAGAATTGACCCTTGATCCTTGGCCTTTCCTTTTATTTTACGCCAATCATTCAGAGTCGCTATTTAAAAAATCTCGATACTAATGGAAAGAAATTATGAATACCATTTATGGTGATATTATTATTCCTTATCTTAAAAAAGTTTCAGTTCGCAGTGTCAAGAACCTGAACATACCTCTTGTGATCTATGGAGGTGATTGATAAAATTTTAGACAATGGAAAATAAAAGCAAAAAACAAACAATCGTTATAAAACTCGGTACCAGTGTTATCACTGGTGGGACTGATAAGATCGATCGTGCTCATATGGTTGAACTGGTACGACAATGTGCTCATCTACAGAGAAACGGGCATCAAGTGGTTCTGGTAACCTCTGGCGCTATCGCCGCAGGTCGTGAACATCTCAATAATCCTAAGCTTCCCAAAACCATGGCCTCGCAACAATTGCTGGCCGCTGTTGGGCAAAGTCGATTAATCCAAGAATGGGAAAACCTTTTTGGCCTATATGGTATTCATGTCGGTCAAATGTTGTTGACCCGAGCTGATTTTGATGACCGTGAACGCTTTCTTAATGCCCGAGATATGCTGGTGGCATTGCTTGAAAATGGCATTGTACCAGTGGTCAATGAAAATGATGCTGTCGCCACCTTTGAAATTAAAGTGGGCGATAATGATAATCTATCGGCCATGGTGGGAATTCTCGCCGAAGCTGATCAATTGATCTTACTAACTGATCAACCAGGTCTCTTTACCGAAGATCCTCGTAAAAACCCTAATGCGGATCTTATCCGCCAAGTCCATACTATTGATGAAACCTTACACAATTTGGCGAGTGGCAGTGGTAGTCATTTGGGGACGGGCGGGATGATAACCAAGCTACAGGCCGCAGATGTCGCCCGTCGTGCTGGCATTGAAGTGGTTATGGCGGCTGGTGGCCGACCAGATGTGATCACTGATATTGTCAGCGGCCTTGAAGTGGGAACACATTTTAGGCCCTTAGAGTCACCCTTGGAAAATCGCAAAAGATGGATACTCGCCGGACCTCCTCCTGCTGGCGATATTATTATCGATACGGGAGCAGCGAAGGCACTGAAGGATCAAGGGAGTAGTTTATTGGCCAAGGGAATACTCGAGGTTAGAGGAGAATTTGAACGTGGCGAAGTGGCCCGCCTTTATGATACAAAAGGAGCGCAATTGGCCCGT
>JBFGZE010000097.1:0-11309 GCA_041586955.1 Bacteriovoracaceae bacterium | reverse complement strand
GAAAAAATAGACTGGGCAATAATCCAATGGCCAATATTATATTCCGTAAAAATTCTTTTTTCTAATAGCGGTTTAACACTCTTTAATGTCAGGCCATGGCCGGCATGATAACCAATTCCAGCACTCAATGCCAGACCCTGCACATGCTCAAAACGCTCTATCAGAGTTGAATAATCCTCCTCCTCTAAAAAACGCTTGGCATAATCGCCAGTATGGATTTCGATGGCATCCGCGCCCAGAAGTACTGACTGCTCAAGAATATTAGGATCAGCTTCCACGAATAATGACACTTGAATTGGCCTGGCCTGTGCCTTGAGTTCTTGAATCGTTTCTTTAGCGCGAGCAAAAATCTCTGAATCGAGGATATTAAGGCCACCTTCAGTTGTGATTTCCTGGCGACTTTCTGGAACCAAGCAGACCCATTCTGGAGATGTCGCCTTGGCCACTTCTAATATTTCCGGATGGCATCCCATTTCTAAATTGAGAGGACGGCCATACTTTTTAGTCATTAGTTGAACCGTCTCGACATCAAAATCTTGAATATGGCGGCGGTCTTCGCGTAAATGAATGGTGATTTGATCGGCCCCATTCTCAAGCACACAATTCGCAGCATCAACCACTGAAGGATAAAGTTCTCCTCTCGCCTGTCTTAATGTGGCGACATGATCAATATTGACCCCTAGTCGTGGTGTCATTCCAACTCCTTCTTTTTTTTATGGTAGCAATAAGGTTGACGTTAAGAATTTAACGACATCGTTGCGACCCGAAATATCGGTTATTATAAACCTTCAAGGATTCCGCGGCAACTTAACTCAAGGCCTTTTTTACAAGTTTGACAAAAGGTCCAATTATTTCTTCTACTAATTGATCACTCTTCGCTTCAACCATCACTCTAATCAATGACTCTGTACCCGAATAGCGCAGGACAATACGCCCTTTCCCATCAAGCGTCTTTTCTAACCGTGTTAACTCATCTTGAATTAGTTTAACTTCTTTAAGAGGTCGTTTCTCTTTAACGGGAACATTAATGAGCTTCTGTGGGTAAAGCTGAATATCGCTTGTTAACTCGGCCAAGGAGCGATTATAAAACTTCAAACATTCAATCAACTTAAGGGCGGCCAAACAGCCATCACCAGTGGTTGAATGATTGGCCAAAATAACATGGCCGGAGGGTTCGCCCCCTAAGATACTACTGTGCTCACGCATATATTCCATAATATAACGATCGCCAACCTTAGTGCGGTGAAAGGAGAGTCCTAAACTGCGAATATAATTTTCAAGGCCTAAGTTAGACATAATTGTGCCCACAATTGTGTCGCCTTTACTTAATTCGCCGCGGTCCAATAATAATTTGGCAAATAGCCCGATGACACAATCACCGTCAATTAAGTTGCCGTCACTATCACAAACAATGAGCCGGTCAGCATCACCATCAAGACATATTCCCAAATCGGCGCGGTAAGTCTTAACCATCTCTTGCGCTCGTCCAGGGTGAAGAGAGCCACATTCCATATTAATATTGGTACCATTGGGCTCTACACCAATAGGGAAAATTTCGGCCCCTAGTTCTCGAAACATCATCGGCGCAACTTTATAAGCAGCACCATTGGCACAATCGAGGACTATCCGTAATCCCTCTAAGTCAAAATCAGCTCCTAGAGCTGCTTTGGTTTGGACCAAATAGCGACCAAAAACTTCCTTTAAGCGCTTAGCATTCCCCAAATGACCATTGGTTTGAACTGGCAATTTTTCGGGGTTAAGAATATAATCCTCGAGAATCAATTCCACTTCATCCGGCAATTTAAAACCTTTAGAGTCGAAAATTTTAATACCATTATCAAAATAAGCATTATGAGATGCCGATATCATCACACCGACATCTGCGCGCATAGAACGCGTCACAAAGGCAACGCCAGGAGTGGGCAAAGGGCCAGTTAAAATGACTTGCCCACCTTGAGAACAAACACCGGCAGAGAATGCTTGCTCGAGCATATAACAGCTCAGGCGTGTATCTTTGCCCAATATAATTAATGGTTTTTTATTTCTTTTTTGCGTGACAAAATAATGAGTCACAGCGCGCCCTAAATTAAATGCCACATCACCAGTCATAGGATAGACATTTGCCTTCCCTCTAATCCCATCAGTTCCAAACAATTTTCTTTGACCCATAAAAATTCCCTAAGCTAAGGTACCACCACGTTAATCCGCTCGGGATTAATCTTCACCATATGAACTCCATCTGGTAAATCCGCTTTCAATGGGACCCAAACGGAGCCCCGTGCCTTGTCTGGTATTTCAGCTATTACTTTAATGTTTTTTTCTGTCAACCGACTCTCCATCTCTTTGGGAATCAGGACGTCGATTGAAGCGTACTGCATCTTACTATGTATTTTCCCTTTTGAGGATAAAAACCTAATTTTTATTTTTTTCAAAGTCAAATTTGCCTTATTTGGCCGAATATCATAATGCAATTTAAGCGTCCCCTCAAAATCAAGATTGACCCGTGGATCAAGGTTATCAATTAATACCTCTCGCTCACCGCTTCCTTGTAGCTGGCCTAAATCAATAGGGTGAGTTTTTAATTGAGCAATCGTTTTAATGATACTATGAGGGCCTGAGATCATCACTTCCTCAGGTTCCATTTTTTTGGTAACAAGCTTGAGATCTTTATCCAACTCCCCCAATAAAACCAATTTCATGGGGACTCGTTTTTTTATTTTACGCTCTAATTGCACCTTAAAGTCCAAGGGGTTAATATCCATAATTTCGACCCCAAAAGGCAGTGGAATTGATAATTCATTCGTTTTAATTCTAATAGTTTTCCGACGTTTACTAGATTTTGATAAATCAACATAGACCTTGGGTGGCCTTTTTTGAAAATTAGATAAAAGAACGCGTGGCCCAGATAATTTTATTTTTAAATTTTCAGGTCCAGGTTTTGAAACCGCTAATCCGGTGGGGTTAATATAGGTTAAGGAAAGAGATATATTCTTTTCAATGGGTTCACCACTAAGGACATAAAACCACAATGTCGTTGAAATCAACAAGGCCATCACTTTCAATAATTGGCGATTGACATCAACTTTTTTCACGATCTCTCACCTTCTTCCAAAGTCATTCCTAAAGAACCGCCATGCTGGCCACCACAAAGATGCTCTAAATAATGCCCCAGATTTTGCCCATTACTACAAACAAAAAATTTTCCAGCAATCGCAATATGCATTTTTCCAGTTTCTTCACTGACTGTCACAGCGACGGCATCTGAGTTTTCTGAAATACCTAGTGCCGCTCGATGTCGAGTTCCCATATGGCGATGGATATCATGATTTTTAGATAAGGGTAAAAAACAACCCGCTGCTCGCAGGCGACCTTGAGATAAAATAATTGCACCATCGTGGAGAGGTGAAGCGGCCTGAAAAATAGAGAAGATCAGATCACTATGCACCCGACAATCTAAAGTCGTTCCGGTACCAATATAATTGAGAAGACCTTCTCCTCTTTCGATGACAATAAGGGCACCTATTTTATTCTCAGAGAGAATTTCGCAGGCCTCAACAATCTCTGGGATATCCAAATCTATACCATTTTTGCGATTAAACAGACGCCAGCGGCGACCTGCACCAAAGCTGGCCAAGGCGCTGCGAAATTGGTCTTGAAAAAGAATAATCGCGAAAATAAAAAAATAATCAAAGAAATGATCGAGGATCCAATTAAGACTATAAAGCTGAAAGTATCGCCCCACCCAAAAAAGTCCTAATAGAGCAAGCAGGCCTAAGAGCATATGGACAGCTCGCGTGCCGCGAATAATTAAAAGACCTTGATAAATCAACAGCGCAACAATTGCGATATCAAGGGCGTCCTTGAGTGACATTTGCTCAATTAATATGGCCAAACTATTCATAAAGTTGAAATCCTTTAACTTCTTATCGACAAAAACGGCAATAGTTTTAACCCTTTAATTATTCTGTTAAGGTATTCAAAAAGCAAAATAGGAAATTAAAAAAATGAAAAAAATTTTGATTCAAACTAACGGAGAGGGTTTTTACCAGGTTGATCCAATAATCGAAAAGACGATCTCCCAAATGGGTAAAACATGGCAAGATGGACTCCTATGCCTATTTATTCCCCATTCCAGCTGTGCCCTGGCCATCAACGAATCTTTTGATCCTAGTGCCAAACGAGATATGGAGAAATTTCTCCAACACCTAGCACCACGTAACCTGTCGTTTATTGAACATACGGCCGAAGGACCTGATGATTCACCATCTCATATGAAATCGATACTATTACAAACTTCACTCACCCTAATTATCGAGCAAGGAAAAATGCAAATGGGCACCTGGCAAGGAATTTATTTATGTGAATTTAGAGAGGCCCCCAAGCAGCGCAACTTATGGTTGAAATTCCTGGGTGGTCAACATTAAGCGGCCTTCTTTTTATCTATAGCGCCACCATCAATAACCTCAAGAACATCCTGACTAATCAAGAGCTTTTTCCGCAACGCCTCGCGAGAAATACCCATTTCCTTTGCCGCTTTTGATTTATTGCCATTATTGCGTTTAATTTCCGCAAGAATCATTTCACGTTCAACGATCGCGAGACGGTCTTTAAGTGAAATATGAAAGTCACTAACATGGGGCAAATCACCAAACATTCTTTTTTTGGCGCTAATATCAATGAGCGCCGCCGCCGAATCAAAGTCTATATCAGTAATAATATGCGCCTTTGGATTATATAGTACTGAACGCTCGACACAAATACGCAATTCATTGATATTTCCGGGCCAATCGTAATCTTTCATTTTATCTAAAGCACGGGGAGAATAATTTTTAAGAAGTAGCCCTTGTTTTTTACATTCCAACTTTAAAAAATAATCTACTAATAAATCAATATCATCTTGGCGTCTTCTTAAAGGCTCAATATAGATGAAGGCCTTAGAGACAACATTAAATAATTCGCGATCAAAAGACCCCTCTTCTACCATTTCTGCTAAATCTTTCCCCGAAGATACAATGATACGAGAATCAAACGAGATTTTACCATTTGGCACACCTCTTTCTGAAATCACATTTAATAATTTTCTTTGTACCTTTATAGGTAATGAACAAATATTTTTGAGAAATAAAGTACCACCTCGGCATTTGGCAAATTTACAGATATTTTCATCGGTACTAAATAATTGCTGCTCAAGAATTTCAATATCTTTTTCTCGACAATCAATCGTTTCAAAGCTTTTTAAACCCCGTTGCCCTTCATGATGAAGAATGCGGGCAAATAGAGATTTACCAGTACCAGTCTCACCTTGAATAAGAACAGGGCATTCAATATCTTTCATTTTAATAATCGCGCCCCGTAAAGAAGAAATATGAGTGGAGCGACCGACCATAGCAAACTTTCGGTCAAATGGCGTTGAAAACCGTCTAATCTGACTTGATTCAGAAATGGGGTTAAAACTATGAAAGACTGAACTGAAGACGAGGGCCAAGACCTTCATCGTTTTTTCATCTTCTACGGTAAAGCGATCTTGATTTCTCTTATTGATCACCTCAATGACGCCAATAATTTTATCTTCTCTATTATGAATTGGATGACAAATAATCGAGCGGGTCTCAAAATTAAATATTTTATCAAATGATTCATTAAAGCGACTACTATCGGTATGAATATCAATATTAAGCGCCACTCCTGTAGTGAAAACAGAACCGGCAATCCCCATACGATAATCAAACTTTAATTTACCCTTTTCAATACCTATGGCATTGACCGCCTCTAATTCATTCGTTTCGGGATTAATAAGAAAAATAGATGCCCTTTGTGCATTTATCACACGAACAACTTCCTCTAGCATACTATCAAGGAAGCCCTCTTTATCACCAAAATGGGTGATATCTTTAAAAAGGCTCAATAATAAAGAGAACATTTCAAAACCATCAGAGGCCTTGGTATAACGCTCTTTTAATGCTGAATCGATAAGACATTCTTTAAGACGATCTGTTGAAAAGCTTAATATAAAAGTTTCCAGAAATTTATTAATGGCACTTTCCTCATCAATCTCGATTCCATAAATCAGCTCTTCGTCTTCTATACTATTATAAAAGGCGCGGACAACTTTCCCTGTCAGGTCTAAATGTTGCTTTTTAAATTGCAGGGAAACGGTAATTTCATCACCTACAGAGATCCGGTCTTTCGTGGCAAAGCCTAGCCCCGTGATAGAAATATCGACTAAGCGGGCATCGTCAATATAAACAGGTTTACCAAACTCATCATCCCTTTCGGCCAAAAACCTAAGGTTATCGGCCTTCTCGACCGGAATACGAAAGGATTGGTAAAATTTGAATTCTGAAAAGCTCGCTAACATGATGAATACCTCACAAATGATCCAGTCAACTTATCGGAGGAAGTTTCTAATGGTTTAGCCATTTCGCCAAAAAAAGTTGGCTATTGTGAAATATTAAGGAGTTAGTTTGATAGAATAAAATCGAGGGCCATCAATTCACGGTTTCTGTCTTAAGCGAGGCAACAGGTCTTTTCATTTTATGAAAAATGGCCGAGTGAATGGAGGACTTAAATAATTTCCAATACTGCTTAGATTTGCGATTATCACTTGATGGCAATTCCAGAGTATAGGTGGGAATATTGCGCTCATTACCTGCATAATTGCCAAGGCTACCTGGAAAAAACGGATAATTCTTAATGCGGTAACCTCGGGCGGATTCGGCCATCTGAATCAATAATTGATTGGCCTTGGTTCCAATCTCTCCGCCTTCAAAGTGGCCCATTGGCCCATCGTAATCTAACATGGTCAATGGAGAATGGACTGAAATGATTTTTTCTGGGCCAAAGGTCTCCATTAATTTTAATTGAAATTGAGTTTCAGGCTCACTGCCTGCCGTTTCTCCAGGAAAGCGCCGGCCGTCCTTACGATAGCGAGACTTCCATAGTCGAATGGCATCACTGGAAAAATCCTTAGTTGGTAAATTCCGATTAATATCAATGCCTTTATGATTGGTACGAGATGGATATTTTTTAAAGAAGGAGTCCGGATTAGCGATAGGAGCGACAATAACCAGATGGTCTTTAAAATGATTATGTTCGTCGTTCATCCCCAGGTTTTCTAAATAGTTCATCACATCGAAACAAAACTTGACCGGGGTGATTTCATCTCCGTGAACCCCGCAAAAAATCAAAGTGGTATCGGCCTTTTTTAAATCAATTTGGGGATTACCATAAACCACAAAACCCAGTGGCGTTTTTAAATGAGACTCCCCCATTTGCATCCAATTGACTTTATCACAATAAGATTTACCCCAATGATAAGTGACCCATTTCTTTTTCACTTTTTGGCAAAGCTTATCACGACCCTTCTCAGTCATCGGAGTAAGCGAGGAAAACCAATTAGGCCTAACCTTTTGCACGAGCTGCGCTTGTCCATTTCTCGTATTTTTGAGATTTTGTTTTTCAACCTGCGTACAGCTTATAAAAACAACCCCTAAAATGAGGAAAAAACCAATTTTCATCTTCTCAATTAATATCATGAGGCATATTGTAGATAAAAAAATACCTCCGGTGAACTAATAAAATGAAATCATTGGGAATAATCTTAAGTGAGAATCCACAACTCTATGCGCCAAGTTCCTTGGCGCAGGCGCTCACGGCCTTTAACGCAGAAGTTCAATTCGCCAATCCATTCAATGGTGAGTGTCATAAAATCACAACCCCCACCTTGATATTTAACCGTATCAGTGGATATCGCTATGATGATTATGACCTTTATTTTTGTCTCGAAAAAGAAAAGCTCGGTGTACCGGTTATCAATTCACCTAATCAATCTTTTTTAATCCGTGATAAATTGGCGCAAATTCCATTAATGCATGATATTCCCATCCCAGGAATTCCCAGCTTTTCATGGCGTGGCCCGTTTACCAATAAAGATTATCCCTTGAAAAGCGACTCTTGGGTCATCAAGCCCCAGCGCAGCTCTGGCGGACGCGGCATCGAACGCTTAAACCCAGAAGAATTCGTGATTTGGCAAAAAGAGGCACTTAGGCGTAAAGATCAACGCTACATCTACCAACCCTTTATCCCCAACAAAGGTGAATTTCGTCTATTTCTTATTAACCACCCCAGTCGTGGCCATCATTGGTGGCTTTATAAAAATAACCCCAACGACTGGCGCCACAACCTCACCCAAGGCGCCACGGTCGAGGCACTCCCCGAAAAGGAAGTTCCCAGCACACTTAGGCCTATGCACAACTTTTTTCGCCAATATTTGGCCCCTGGCATTTATGCTATTGATTTTTTAAATACTCACAAAGGGCCAGTTTTTTTGGAAATAAATAATTGCCCTGGACTGCGTTCGATTGATGAAAGTTATCATCAATCGACGGCCCATTATATTGTGGAAACCTTTTTACTACCTATTTTAAAGCAGGCTTAGGCAAGCGGCTCAGCATAAGAATAGGAAGAAAGAGGAAAAAAGAGCCGATTAAATATGGATATTGGCTCCCATACTTCCAATAAATAATACTCGCCAAAACCGGACCTAGAACCCGCGCCAAGGCACCAAGAGAGCGAAAAATCCCGACACTGCGACCTTGATATTGCGAGGGGGTATAGAGTGATACCAATGAGGTTAAACAAGGGATTGCCATCGCCGATCCCACTGCTAAAAAGAATAAACCAGCGTAGAGCACCCATGTTACCTGGGCGTAGGCAATTAAAATAAGGCCTGGAATGATACAGGCCAATCCCTGCAATACCATTTTCTTCTCGCCTACTTGATGGGCCTTGCGGCGAACATGGCCGCCTTGAACCAAGGCGATGATAAGGCCGATAAATATAAACATATAGGCATTATCCATAGCTCGATAGCCCAGGCGCTCAAAGGCCAAGAAAGTGAGAGTAAACTCCATACCACTAAAGGCCATCAAAAAGAGGAAATGACCAAAATTGGTCAGGTTCACTCCAGCATATGGCAGGGGCTTAAAGAGAACAATAGGGTTTACTGAACGGTCGCTCTTATGAAGGCCTCTTTTTTCGGCCGGCAATGTTTCGTCAAAGCTACGATAGAGATTGATAAAATTCACAACGGAGAGAATAAAAGCAACTAACGCTGGCATAGAAAAAGGATTCACCCCGTAGCTAACCAAGGAGGGATATAGCTTTGTTAAATCAATCATTGAGAAAATTCCACCGAGAGCGGGGCCAAAAATAAAGCCCATCGCAAAAGCGATACCGACGAAGGCCATTCCTTTAGAACGATTCTCTTTGGTGGTGACATCCGCAACAACCGCCGTCGCCGCAGAAATATTCCCTCCCATAATACCGCCGATAAAACGCGCCAATATTAATAGAGTAAAGGAGCCCGAAAAAAACCATAGAAGATAACTCAAGGCCAAACAACCGACTGACATAAGAAGAATCGGACGCCGACCAATACGATCGGAAAGGCCACCCCAAATGGGTGCTGCCAGAAATTGGAGAAATGAATATAGAGCGCCAAGAGCTCCTCCAAAGAGGACAATTCCCGTTAGATCACCACCTGTTACTGATGCCCAATTGCCTATGCCATCAAAGATCATACGTAACCAATAATTATCAGCATCCACCTCTAAATAATGTTTCGCCAGTTCTGGAAAAAGGGGAAAGATAATACTAAATCCCACCAAATCGAGAAAAAGTGTCAGGAAAATAAGTTTTAAGCTCTTCTTAGCGGGAGCACTGAGAGGGGGTGACTGCATAACGATCTCCGGTTTTTTATCATATTGGTCGGGTCTGAACTCATAGGCCAGTTGCTCCCGCTCTAAGTTAGTGCCATTAACCTCCGCTTGGAGGAATGTGGCAAAGTCTTGTGCCCAGCGATCATCATCATTGAGACAGGGTATGGGATAAACCTCTCCACCGAGAGACTCAATATCTTCTTTTAACTCCGTGCCAATCTCATCGATTGTCTCTAAACAATCAGCAACAAAAGCGGGGCAATAAACCGCCATTTTTGAATGCCCCTCGGCAACTAAGTTTTGACAATAATTTTCGGTATAAGGGGTCAGCCACTCCTCTGACCCAAACCTCGATTGAAAGGTCATATGAATGCGATCGCTATCAATACCTTCAATCCGTTCTTTAAGTAGTTGAAAGGTTTCAAAGCAATGATCGAAGTAAAAATCCCCTTTATAAAGCACTCGCCTCTTGGGGATACCATGAAAGGAAATAACAAGAGCATCAAGCTTCCCTTTCTCTTTTGTTAATTGTGCTAAACTAGCATTAATTCTAAGAACGGAATTATCAATAAAGGCCTTTGAGGTGTGAAAGCAATTAAGAAAACGATAACTGGGCGAAATAGCACGTTGATGCAATTCTTTATTCCAAATATCAATCACACTCATAGTGGTAGACTCTGAAAATTGAGGGAAAAGAGGCACGATAATAAACTCGCTCACAGCTCCTGGGTCTTTTTCATATTCATCCCAAATAGCAGCAAAGCGCGGTTCGGCCAGGAGATAGGCATGGCGCACCAGAATCCCCTGATCTTTTAATTGCTCACCTACCTTTTGGGCAAAATCCTCAGTATAGCGAATCAAAGGGAATTCTTGTTTTTCCTCATTCCAGATACGACGGTAAAGGCGCGCAGACTTTGCAGGCCGAAATGGCAGGACAAATAGATTAAGAATAATTTTCCACAAAAAAGGATTGATATCCACCACTCGTGGATCCCCTAAAAACTCCTTGAGGAATTTGCGGACGTCTTTCAATCCCGGCGACGCCGGAGACCCCAATTGCACCAATATCACCATCGGCGACTTTTGCTTTTTCGATTGCACCATGTTAAAAATCCATCATTATTCTATAATGGAATTTGACCTAAATTTAGTAGAAAGGCAATGAAAAGGACCGAAATCTCATGGCAAAAAAGATTATCAAGAAAAAAGCTGGGCGCAACGCAAAAGAACTAAAAGACTTTACTCTCGGCCAGGCCAATACCGACTACCCGACCACCTATGCCCCCTACGTCCTTGAGGCCTTCCCCAATAAAAACCCGGGCAGTGAGGCCTGGACGACTTTTGTTTGTACTGAATTCACGTCTTTATGCCCTAAAACCAATCAACCAGACTTTGCCCGTATTTTTATCAATTATGTGGCCGACAAAAAGATGGTCGAAAGTAAGTCCTTGAAATTATATCTATTTAGTTTTCGTAACCATGGAGACTTCCACGAAGATTGTGTGCAAAAAATTTGTGACGACTTGGCAGCATTAATTAAACCAAAATACATTGAAGTTATTGGGGAATTTACTCCTCGTGGCGGCATTG
>JBFGZE010000096.1:0-11551 GCA_041586955.1 Bacteriovoracaceae bacterium | reverse complement strand
TTTAAAAAAACATCGGTGCTGGCACCGGCAGAAGAAATATCCCATCCGGTGGTATTAAGCGCTGTTAATGCAGAAGTATCTCGAAACATATTACTCATATCAGTAATATTAGCAGTATCGAAAGAGAATAAATTAAGCGCGCTTAGTGCACTTGTTCCTTGAAACATGGAGATCGTATTGGTGACATTAGTGGTCGTACCTCCAGAAAAAGAAGTGAGGTTGCCACAACCATGAAAAGCGCCCTCTAGGTTAATCCATCCTCCAGCACCAAAATTGACAACCTCAATAATTTTATCTTTGTCTCCACTATTATTAAAATACCACGCTTCGATTGTTCCTTGAATGGTGACAGTATAGTCTCCGGCCACGGCATAAGTATGAGTGATATCGGGATCTGTATCTGAGGTGATGGTATCAACAGGGGAAGCATCTCCCCAATCGACAGTAAAGTTATAGGTGTATCCACTACGCAGAGGTAGAGTGATGCTTTCAGAAGCAGTGGTAGTTCTCCAAATGGAAATAAAATCTGGAACGAGGCAGGTTTCAAGAAAGAGATCTCCACTTCCTGGTGTACCACCTTGGTCACAATATACTTTGAGACTGGGGTTTATATTAGAGAAAATATTAGTACTGCTTGACACAGAAGCTACGTTCCAACCCATGGTGTAGAGGTTAATTAAGGAAATGGTATTTTGAAACATCCCCACCATATTAGTAACATTGGAGACGTCAAAATGAGAGAGGTTGAGACTCGTTAAATCGGAGGCATTAGAAAACATATAGCTCATATTCGTGACTTTTGCGGTATTAAAGCTTGAAAGGTCCAGAGTTGTTAAGCTAGAGGCCCCACGAAACATATAGCTCATATTGGTGACATTTGCGGTATCAAAGCTGGAGAGATTGAGAGGGGTTAAATTGTAGGTATTATAAAACATATATTTCATATCGGTGACATTTGCCGTATTAAAGCTGGAAAGATCCAGGGTGGCCAAACTGGAGGCACCAAAAAACATAAAACTCATATTAGTAACATTTGTGGTATCAAAGCTGGAAAGATCCAGAGTGGTTAAGCTAGAGGCCCCATAAAACATAAAACTCATATTGGTGACATTTGCCGTATTAAAGTTGGAAAAATTGAGGGGCGTTATGTTGGAAGCGTTAAGAAAGGCCCTACTCATATCGGTGACATTGGCGGTATTAAAGCTGGAAAGATCCAGGGTGGTTAAGCTAGAAGCGGAAGCAAACATATTTTGCATATCGGTGAGATTGCCGGTGTTAAAGTTTGAAAGATCCAGGGTGGTTAAGCTGGAGGCATTATAAAACATAGAGTTCATCGTCGTGACATTGGCCGTATTAAAACTAGAAAGATTGAGGCCAGTTAAACTGGAGGTATCTCGAAACATATAGCTCATATTGGTAAC
This sequence comes from Bacteriovoracaceae bacterium, assembly GCA_041586955.1. GTDB lineage: Bacteria > Bdellovibrionota > Bacteriovoracia > Bacteriovoracales > Bacteriovoracaceae > JBFGZE01. The sequence goes on along the minus strand of JBFGZE010000096.1, from coordinate 10,130 downwards.
ATTGGCGGTATTAAAGTCGGAAAGGTCAAGGGTCGTTAAGCTGGTGGCCCCATAAAGCATATTGCTCATATCGGTGACATTCGTTGTAACTCCACCGGCAAGAGAAGTCATATTGGAGCACCCGTAAAATGCCCCCTTAAGATTGATCCAGCCCATATTGCCAAGGTCCGTTACGGAAATAATTTTGTCCTTATCGCCAGTATTGTTAAAATACCACGCCTGAACAGTTCCGGTGATCGTGACGGTATAATCCCCAGCGGCGGCATAGGTATGAGTAATATCGGGGTCATTAAACGCCGTCACTGTATCAACGGGCGAAGCATCTCCCCAATCAATCGTGAAATTATAATTATACCCTGTGCGCAGTGGTAAAGTAATGCTTTCATTCGCACCGGTGGTTCTCCAGGTAGAAACAAATGAAGTTGGCGGAGCGAGACATGGTTCGCTAAAGAGGGTGCCTGTCCCCGGTGTGCCGCCTTGCTTGCAATAAACGACTAGGCCTGCATTTTTTCCGTTGAAAACGTTGGTGCTGGCCCCCGCGCCGGAAATATCCCATCCCATGGCGTTGAGAGTGGTCATTGAGCTGGTGTCGCGGAATATAGAACTCATATCGGTGACATTTGTCGTATTAAAGTTAGAGAGATCCAATGTCGTTAGGTTGGTATCGCCATAAAACATATAATTCATATTGGTGACATTGGCGGTATTAAAATTGGAAAGATCTAGTGTGGTTAAGCTGGGAGACATCGCAAACATCCGGGACATAATGGTGACATTTGCCGTGTTAAAGCTAGAAAGATCTAAGCTCGCTAAACTGGAGGTACTATAAAACATATCCTGCATGTTGGTGACATTACTCGTGTTAAAGTTGGAAAGATCAAGGGAGGTTAAATTGTTGGCCCAGTAAAACATGGCGTACATATTGGTGACGTTTGTTGTATCAATACCGGAGAGATCCAAGGTTGTTAAGCTGGAGGCACCACGAAACATATTACTCATATCTGTGACATTGGTGGTATTAAAACTTGAAAGATCTAGTGTGGTTAAGCTGGAGGTTCCACGAAATATGCTGCTCATATCGGTGACATTGGCAGTATTAAAACTTGAAAGATCTAGGGTGGCCAGGCCGGAGGCCCCATAAAACATGCTGCTCATATTGGTGACATTGGCGGTATCAAAACTTGAAAGCTCTAGGGTGGCCAAGCTGGAGGTTCCATAAAACATACTGCTCATATCGGTGACATTGGCGGTATCAAAACTTGAAAGATCTAGTGTGGCCAAGCTGGAAGCCCCATAAAACATGCTGTTCATATCGGTGACATTGGCGGTATTAAAACTTGAAAGATCTAGTGTGGTTAGGCCGGAGGCCCCATAAAACATGCTGCTCATATCGGTGACATTGGTGGTATTAAAGTCGGAAAGATCAAGGGTCGTTAAGCTGGTGGCCCCATAAAGCAAATTGCTCATATCGATGACATTCGTTGTAACTCCACCGGCAAGCGAAGTCATATTGGAGCACCCGTAAAATGCTCCCTCAAGATTGATCCACTCCATATTACCAAGGTCAGTTACGGAAATAATTTTGTCTTTGTCGCCGCCATTGTTAAAATACCACGCTTCCACAGTTCCTGTAATGGTAACGGTATAGTCTCCAGCACTGGCATAAGTGTGAGTGATATTGGGATCATTAAATGCTGTCACGGTATCAATAGGCGAAGCATCACCCCAATCAATAGTGAAGTTATAATTATACCCTGAGCGCAGTGGCAGTGTAATGCTTTCATTAGGAGCAGTGGTTCTCCAAATTGATATAAAAGAGGTCGGCCCTTGTGTTTGTTTCTCGGGCGCTTTTTTAGGGTTTTTAATCGTTACTTCAAGCTCTGGCCCTTTGCAGGAGTAGAGCAATGTGGTTAATAAAAATGAGATAAATAAATAATTATTTTTCACTATAAAAATATCCTCAAACAAATCAAGATGGCCTGCACCTATTGGTCAATCATCGTCCCTTTCTATTATATGTTTGAGAGTTTTTTGCTTTAAATACGTTTTAGCAATTAATCTATAGAGTTATGGTGAACGTGATGGAATTAAATTCATTAATTCATATTTAGGAAAAAATCGTTCAATGACTAATTATGTGGGCATATTCAAAAGTCGCTTATTTAATCAATAAGAAGTTTTTAATTTGTTTAGTGCTAATCGCATGGAAATTTAAAGGCGTTAGTCATGGAGAAAATTTGCTTATGACTTACAAGTTTTTTCAAATGGCCTGTTTGATTGAATATCATTAGAAAGTAAGGTGAAAGGCAAAGCTTTAAAAGGTGCCCAATTGGGCACCTTTATCATTTTTATTATTCTTCTAAAAAGCGCTCAGCGCGGATGGCCGCTTGGCAACCACTACCGGCCGCAGAGATGGCCTGTCTATAATAAGTGTCTTGAACATCTCCACAAGCGAAAACACCAGGAACATTGGTATCTGGATGACCGTCTTTTGTAATGATGTACCCATGGTCATCACATTCTAATTGACCATTTAGAAATTTGGTATTTGGCGAGTGGCCAATGGCCAAGAAAAAACCATCTGTTGCCCGTTCAGTGATCTCACCATTTTCCGTATTTTTAACCTTAAGTCCAGTAACCCCTGTGTCATCGAAAAGAATTTCATCAACACTTGAATTCCAAATGAATTCAATTTTTGGGTTGTCAAAGGCCCGTTGTTGCATGACTTTCGAAGCGCGTAGAGTGTCGCGACGAACCAGAACATATACTTTGGAGGCAAACTTAGTGAGAAAGGTGGCCTCTTCCATGGCAGTATCACCACCGCCAACAATATGAACAACTTTATCGCGATAGAAAAAGCCATCACATGTGGCGCAGGCACTAACGCCTTTACCAATTAATTCCTTTTCATTGGGCAGGCCTAAATATTTAGCGCTGGCACCGGTGGAAATAATAAGAGTGTCCGCTGTGTATTCACTACCGTTTTCACATTTAACGGTGAAAGGGCGTTTTTGCATATCAACTTCAGTGACATGAGTTGAAATATAATCTGTTTCAAAACGTTGGGCCTGGGCCTTCATTTTCATCATGAGGTCAGGTCCCATAATTCCCTCAGGAAAGCCGGGGAAATTATCAACATCTGTAGTCGTGGTTAATTGACCACCAGGCTCATGTCCTTCAAGAACGAGAGGCTTTAAGTTTGCGCGTGAGGCATAAATGGCGGCAGTGTGGCCGGCCGGTCCAGAACCGATAATAATAACTTTACGATGTTCCACTGGTGTCTTCCTTGGTTGGGTTTATTCCAATTCGCCCAATTGCTTTTTGATATTGTCTGGGCGGTCGTCATTCTCAGGGTGAAGCTGATAATAGGCGGTAACCGATATAAGATCTTCAGTATTTTCTACTTTTCGAGTGGTTTTAAATTCCTCGTCCGTAATAGTACATTTATAACGGAAAATAGGTTTTGATTTTCTTCTGGCCACAATTACCTCTAATTTAATGATTCTTTATCGTTATAGTTAAATTAATAGACAAATTCAAGCCCATGAGTTCAAATTTGCCGCCATTTTACACGTTGCGTCAGGTTGTTTAAATTAATAGTATTGGAGTTTTCATGAAATACTGGGTGGCCTGGGCCTGCCTTTTCTTTGTTCACTTGATGGCCAATGCTTCAACAGAAGTAGTTGAAATCCTTGCTGTATCAGCATCTAAGAAGTCAATTATTATTGATTTAGGCACCCTTGATGGGATTGATAGTAACGATGAAATTCTCCTTTATAATCAATCGACCAACCAAGAGAATAATAGGCCAGAACTTAAAAGTGTTGCCGAAGCGGAGGTTATTAAAACCTATGATAATTACTCCTATTGGTTTTTGAAAGTTATCGACAATTTTAATTTGATTAAGGCCGGTGAGCGATTGGTCATTGCCCGTAAGGGAAAAGACCCCCGCCGGCCTCTCGTCTTGCGTCAAACAAAAGTTTTGGCACCACATAAGGTTCCGCTTGATACCTTCAAAAAAAATTATAAGAGAAGAGTGCCTGTCGATCTCATCTTTGAAGAACAAAAATTCTTTCCATCATCTGAATTGAATCAAACCAAAGTCAGTAAACGACAAGATATTGAAACTCGCCGTTTTGGCCGTTGGGCCGAAGAGGAGAAAAAAGATTGGGATGACCAATACATGATGGAATTGGAAAACCTTTATCCAGAAGAGAAGCTGAATAAAGTGGTTGATGGCGATAAAATACGGGCCAAGCGTGAGTCCATAGTCTTTAATGCCACCGCAAAGGGTGCTGTTAAGAAAGTGAATGAATCTGAGGGTGGGCTTATTGAATTATATCAACACTCGGCGCGTAGTGGTCAAAGTGGCCTTAAAAGTGGTGGTGGCCAAAGCAACGTTTATCGCCAGGTGATAGAAGATAATCGTGCTAAAGAAGTTGATCCACGCGCTAAAGAAAAAATAAAACGTGATGGTAAAATGTTTAGCGCTTATATGAGCGATGAGGAGTTAAGGCGATTTTATGCAGAAAGTGGTTTGGAATATGAGCTAAACCGCCAAAAACGAGCTTTGCATGAAAAGGAAGGGCACGAATTTACATTAAAGGCCAATTTTGGAATGCAATCGAAAACGACGGACGAAGGCGAAGGTCAGGCCGGTAATGATTTTGGATTTTCTGCAGGATTTGAATTTCATTTGGGAGCAACCAGCACGATGCTTACAAAATTCACCGCTGAAGTAGAGTATGAAAAGGAATCAGCTTATTTTGATATTGGTGGCCTCAACGCGAAATATTCGGGCACCGCTTTTAAGACCCATATCAATCTCTACTTTTATAACCCGCCTCAAAGTCTGGCAATGTATATGCCGTATTTTGGTGTTGGTTTTAAGCGTGGTAGTGGGGTAATGACCTCAGAATTTTTGAGTGCCGATTATCAATACCAATACCAAGCGATGCCGACTTTTAAGTTGGGCATGAAATACCGCTTTAAGGCCGGCGATTCCCGGGATGAGTATCTCCGTTTTGGTGTGGGAGTCAATGCCTTTTTAGCGCGGGAATTTTTAAATCTTAGCTTATTAGATACTCCCTTGGACCCCATTACCGAAAAAATTCAGACTATTGAAACTCGTTTTGGCCTGGGGATGAGTTTTTATTTTTAGGTGATTTTATGATATTAAAAACGTTTTTTTTCCTGCTTTTTCTGATGCCCATTAATGCTCTTGAAATAGATGAAAAGCTAACCACGCGCTTTATTAAAATAAGTGAAAGTCGCAAAACCGTCCTGATTAACCGGGGCCTAGAAGATGGCCTTGTGGTCGGTGATCATGCTCGATTTTTTCTCACGACTGGAGTTATTGCCAGAGGAGTGGTTGTTAAGGCCTCTCCAACTCGTAGTATTTGGTCGCTTTATCGTTTAGTAGATAGTCAAAATATTTATCAAGATAAAGTTGTTAGTCTTAAAATTTCCAATCCTATTGAGTTAACAGAAGATCCCACAAAGAGTATTTACGATAAGGAGCTACCAGATGCGATCAAAGTTGCTCGTGGTGGTATCCCTGTTGAAAAAAGAGGTCATGTGTTAACTGGTGCTCCTAATGATTTAAAAGGGAAGGTTGATACACAGGATTTAAATGCGTTAATGAAAGAAGGTCCTCAGAAGCAAGACTTAATTCATGCTGGTTCCTTGGGGAATCGCAATTGGGAAGCTTTTGGTAACCTTCACTTTAATAATTTGGCGACCAGTATGGACTATGGTGAGCTCGGTACCGCCGAGGGGCAGGCCTCTATTATCGACTTCTCTCTTGGTGTTGAAAAATACTTTAATGATCCCAACGTCTTTTGGGCACCATTATCGATTGGTATTATTCTTCATAGCAGTACCAACAAAACCAGTGCGGTTCAAGGCCAAGAAGTCACTAATTCCTCGATGGAATATGGAGTCACTGCGAGTTGGCATTTTCTTAATTTGCCGACCCGGACAAATCGCCTCATTGCCTTTGGTTCGGTGGGAATTGGGGTCGGGTCTAGTGAAGACACTATTGATTTAACAAGTACCATTAACCAGGCCGATGCCGATTCTTTAACAGGGTCTAGTAACTTTCTCTTTTTTGGGACAGGGATCAAGTATTATCTCGATAATGGTTTTGGTATGCGAGCGCAGTTAGATTACTACCAACGCTCTGAACTGTATTCCAATAGCACTACTGAAGAAGAGTACACAAAAATGGTCACTGGACCGCGAGTCCATTTTGGCCTTGCTTATCGTTTTTAATTTAAGGCCCTAAGATTTCGAGAAGCTCTTTTTCTCCAATCGGATTTTGAGCACCGAGACGACGCTCAATGATGTCGTTGATCGTTCGAGGGTATTCATTTGCGATAATGGATTCAATTAATGATCTGGTGATAGAGGATTTTTGAAAGGCCGGGACAAGTGAATGTTGCCGGAATGGCGCTAAGGTTTTATCGGGTGAATAAGGACCAGTTTCGACCACTATTTCCCTGGCCAGCTCTTGCACCATGGAGCGAAAGGTTGTGTATTTACCGCCTAAGATGACATGAATATTATTAGCGGGGTAAAAAACTTTATGCTCGCGAGCGGTTTGGCCGCGATTAACACTTCCATCGTCACGTACCAAAGGACGAATACCGGCAAACGTAGAATGAATCTGTTCCGCGCTCAGAGGATTCTCCGGAAAAAATTCCTGGAGGCATTGCAGTAGGTAATTGACTTCATCCGGTGAGATTTCTATATCAAAAAAATCCTCGCAGACTTCCTTTTCTGTGGTGCCAACTAATACCAATTCTTCCTGAGGGATAACAAAAATAACCCGACCATCTTTTGGAGTGAGAACCACTGGTGAGGGAATGGGAAAATCTTCTTTTTTAAACCATAGGTGACTACCTTTAGACGGCAAAAGTTTTGGACTCCATGGAAAGGCATTAAGCTCGGCCAATAATTGATCTGTAAAGGGACCCGTGGCAAACACCACACGCTTACAGGTCATTTGCCATACCTCTCCTGTGAGGTGATCTTCTAAATGTAAAAGGTGGAATTCATTTTTCTTGGTCAGCTTTTTTAAAACGGTGTAATTATAGGCATGAGAGTTTTTTTCTAAAAGTCCATCATAGAGACATTCTAGAGTCATTTTACAATCATCAACAATCGCATCATGGTAAAGCCCAGCGCCTTTCAAACCCTGCTCTCGCAATTGAGGTATTTTGTTTTTGGCCTCTTTGGCACTGAGAATCTGATAGGGAGAATTCTTAAAGGCAGATAAAAAATCATAGAGAACAAGGCCCAGATAAATCATCCATTTTGGCCGGACAGAGTCTTTATAAATGGGAAGGACAAAGTCTCGCTCATAACAAAGGTGAGGTGCCATTTTCAGCCATTGATTCTTTTCCATCAATGCTTCTTTGACTAAATCAAAATCAAGATTCTCTAAATAGCGGATGCCTCCGTGTAGCATTTTTGACGATCGAGAAGAGGTCTGCGAGGAAAAATCACGAGCATCAATCAGGGCGCAGGGGACACCATGTAATGAGAGGTCGCGAAAGAGTCCTACTCCAACACAGCCACCACCAATAATAGCGACATCAGTATGATTAATTTTTTCAGGGGACTTAAATTTCACGAATGCGCCTCTATCCATACTGCGTTACCGGCGCAGGTTATTTTATAATGAGGTTCTTCGTCTTTTTCCTCATCGCTAGAGGAAAGAGGTGTGAATTGAAAGTGGATGCCAATAACCGCATTGGCCTGTGCTTCGAGGGCCTGTTCTTTTAAACCTTGAATCATTAATTGGTAGGTTTTTTCACCAACTTTATCACCAATCTCTCCACGCGAAAACGTTCCCTTTGGAAATGAGTCGAGAGTTGATTGAGGAACAACTTGGTGGGAGGTGATGACTCCTAAATATTGTTTAACCTGATGGCCATCTAATTGGGATAAGGTGGAGGTTAGAACATTCTCTAATTTGAGTTCTTTGTCGATGTGGCGATCCTTACGAATATTTCGTTGCATATTAAAGCGACTCACAAGACCTTTAAAATCCTTCTCATAGTGAGGTGAGTCATGTAATTCATCGGCAAGAGCAATTTGTATATCTAAATGAAAACGTTTTAGTTTTTGCCCTATGATGATGGCCGTAAATTCACTCAATTGGCTTAGTAATAAGGAACCGCGCTCCAAGCATTGCGTTAATAATTCTTCGTTATCATCGCGACATAGGCCAAGTTCTTTGAGTATCGATAAAATACTCGCAGCTTCTTCCCTATATCGAATATGGCGTAAAAGAATAGAATAGGGAGGGTTTCCTCCCATCGGTACTATTCCCTCTGTCATATTTTCGGCAAAATTTTTAATTTCTTCAGTGTGAAAAGTTGGCGACTCGGGAATCGTTGGAGTTTCTTCTATTTGTGGTTCGGGTGGTGCCTCAGAGATTTTTTCCGGGAGGTCTTTGGTGACCGGATCAGCATTAAACTCTAGATCGAAATTATTATTATCGTTGGCAGGTATCTCCATTAAGAGCTCATGCCCAGTTTCACTAGATTCAAGCTCTGTCAGGTCTATTTCCGGAGCTGTTTCGCCATCAAATTCTGAATTGGCCTCACTTTCATCAAATTGAACATCTGTATTTGGCTCCCACTCAGGAGGCCCTTCAGTTTCTTCTCCTTCTTCAGGAGGGTCTTCGGGTTCGGGTACAGGCTCCCATTCAGGTGTGCCATTATCAAAGATTGAACTCGCTTCATCCTCATCAAAAGATGGGTGTTCATCCTCTTGACTCTGATTGGGCAATTCGTTGAGATCGAGTACTATAGATTTCTCTTGGGCATCTTCTAAAATTTGATCGACTTCTGGATTATCCTTGTGGATAAAGTCAGAAAGGTCTTCGATACGTGTAAGGTCATTATCATCGTCTTGATCATTCATCTTTTCATCCCTAAAAGACTTCAATTTACCAATACATTTTACCTCAAAACTTTAATTTACTCTATATGTTATCAGTCATCGAGTGGTCTTGGTGACGCAAAATATTACTTGGGGGTCGACACCCAAGCTTTGTAGTTGATTATGAGGGCATCCAAGTATTTTGATACCCTTTAAATTTAAGGGGTTTTTTAAAAGAATAACAAGATGCCATCGGCCATATTAATTTTTAATGGCATTACTTGGGTGATATTGAGTGCTTCCATAAAACCTAAAACGAGTCCTAGGTTACTGACGTCTGTTTCAGCATAGGCACCACCTATCTTTTTATCGTTTAGTTTAACTCGTTTACTATAAGCATTTTTAACATCGGCCAAGGAATAACCCGTCTTTTTCTTCTTCTTAGTCTGGTTGCGAACACTATAGAAGTGAACACCTCCGATACCGACCACTTCTTTAGGAGCATTTTTTAATTGCTCTTGAAATTGCGCTGGAATATTCGTTTTGGCCCAATTGACGGCCATCTCTTTGGCCTTGTGTGCATTAATAATCCCAAGAGGATTAGGGCTTGTTATTTTAGTGGGGTCTTTTTTTAAAATATCTTTAATAATTGCATTTTTAAAAGTCACGGAGGCCAAATCACCTTTAAAGGTCTGGAGTTTACCATTTTGATCTGTCAGGGTCATTTGCATACTGCCTCCGCCAATATCCCAAACCATGAGATTTTTACGGGGAAATTCTTTGGTGGCGAGAACCGCCATATGGCCTAACTTCGCTTCAGTTTGTTGGTCAATAATGTGAATCGGAATGTCGAGTTTGGCCTTTATTTTTTCAACAAATTGCGGTGCATTTTTGGCGGTACGGAAAGCAGAAGTGGCGACAGCTCTAAAGTCGGTCGCGCCTAAGGCCTGGGCCTGTTTCTTTAGTACGAGAAGGGCGTTAAGGCCTTTGTCCATGATGAGTGCACTGAAGCGGGCATTACCTTTGTCTTGACCCTTAAGATCCTCTTTATAGGGAACGGGTAGAGATTTATCGGTAATATAAGAAAGAATTCGCTTTTGGCAGCGGTCGATTTTTGCCACCTTCATTTTGGTGCTACCTGAGCCTATATCAAAGGCGGCACGGACTAGTTCGCAAGGGGATTGGCCTGCTTGCAGGACATCAATGCCCAAAAAAAGAGAAAGAAAAATAAGGGTACT
>JBFGZE010000095.1:0-11956 GCA_041586955.1 Bacteriovoracaceae bacterium | reverse complement strand
CGGGCCTTTAAACCTCAATGCCGTCACAGGCGAAATTCCTTTTTCTGCCGAAGAAAATGGAACCTTTAAATTACCCAAAAACCTATTAAAGTGAATTCTTCTCCACTTCAATAGGTTTATTGAAAATTGACTTAAAAAGAGGCACCAAATCCCAAATTAAGAGCTGTAGAGGAGTTTTTGGCCGTGGCCGTGAAGTTGGTATTGGCGACTTCACTTTGAAACGTATGACTGGATAGACCTAAGCTGGCCCAATATTTCGCCTTAACCCACCACTTAAGGTATAGATCAAAATTGAGGCCAAAGCCTGGCTTAACTTCAAAGTTACCAGATTTCTTAGCAAGGTTAGTGACAAAACCAATGTCTGAGTGGACACCAATAGTTCCCCATTTAATAAGTAAACCCTCTAAAGTGAACGGTATCCGTGGTAAGTAAACCTTAATTAATTCTTCTGTGGTACTACTCGAACCAGGTTCATGATTCAGGTAAAGAGTTTGCTCTAAACTCAACATAGTCACGAGATTCCAACGAGAGGACAGGTTAAAGCGCACACCAAACCCCATTTGGGCCAAATGATCAGAACCCTTGGAGAGCCCTGCAACTTGGTTTTCTTTAAAAGCAATTGTTTGACGACCAAAGCTAAGAACGGGTTGCCAGGTTGAACCCGATCTTATGGACCAATTCAAAAGAAAAGAGTTGGCATTATCAGAATCATATTTTGTTTCTACTGCAGTTAACGTATCATCACTCATTTCAAGAGAATAGGACATTGGTTTAAAGTGAACAGAGACAGTATGCTTGCCCAACAATTCTCTTAACCTTAGCATTTTGGGAAAATCAATCACTTTATTTTTGTCTACTCTCTCTCGTAAGTGAAGGTCTTTTCTGAGAGCGATATTCATTTGATCGCGCATCGCTAATTGCTTTGTCAAAGTTTCAGCAGAAGGATTTTTGCGAAATTTAAGAGGCACAAAACCTTTTTCAGCATCTAACTTTAGGCCGCGGGGGGCAACATATTGGCCAGTGCGCTTATCAATATCCCCAATATTTGAGGCCACATAAATATTATTTCTCTCGTCAAATACACTATCGACTCCAGGTGAGATATATAGCCCGGAACTCATATCGAGAAGGCCACCGGCCTTAGGGGCGTAAGCGCCCGTCTTAGGATCGTAGAACCCCTCTAAAGGTGCTTCTTGCTCAACTGGAGTGAGATTAAAACTCTTATTTTCTAAAGAAACATTTGTCCGCCTGGTCGCCCTTCCTTTATTTTCCACCATTTCGTTATTAGCATAGAGATGGTTAAGCTGAACTGGACTCACTTTAACCGGTAGAGAAGTTTTATTTAAACTGATAATGGTCCCCGAAAATTGACCTTGCTTAACGACAACTACTTCTTTTGATTGAAGAGATAATTCCATTTCCTCTTTTATCGTTTTGGCCAATTTTGGAGCATCTTTAATTTCAACACCATCCCTCGTCACATCTTCAACTTCTTGCTGGCGCTGCACTTCATCCTCTATTTCCTTCCCTTTTGTTTGGACCATCGCCACTTCCCCTTTATAGGTCAAGAGAGAAGTAATATGGTTACGAGGGTTATAATTGGTTTCAAATTCGGTGCCTCGCACGCCCATAGCAGCAGTCTGGGTGCGCACATAAAACTTGTGACGTCCTTTTTTATGCTTGGACTTATTAACTTTCGCGCGCAAGCGCCCTTTTAAAAGAGTGATGATGCCTGGACTTTTACCGCCCGCTTGTACCACAATCGCCTTTGACCGTGCACCAATATTAAGAATTGTTTCATCGGAAAATTTGATGCGGACAAAAGACTTGTCACTGGTCACAATGGAAGTGTCCTCTTGTAATTGATCACCCTTTTGTACCTTACGAGCAATACGTGAACCTGGTACCAATTGGGTAACTTCGCCTCGAAGAAGTACAACTGTCGCCACAACCGGCCGAGACCAACTATTAAAAGAGAACATACTGAGAATAAGACCCATTAGGGCCATGCATTTTATAGACATTAGACTTCCATCCGTAGAAAAGATATAAATCTATTTTCCTCTATCCATTCATCTTGGTCAAGAATGACCTTAGAGAAATTTACTTAAGAGGCTTCATTTCTTTCCCGTCGAAGTGATAGACGAGTTCTTTATTTTCCTGAATAGTTGATAGATTGACTGGCCTTTTCCAAATAGCATAAATATTGCGTAGGGTATCTGCAGCGAAAGAGAGGTCGAGATCAACCTCCTGGTGAATATGCTTTAGTAAAAGTTCCCCTCTATTTTGAAAATTACCCGACTCAACCTCGATTAAAGGCTGACCAAAATTAGTCAAAGAGGATAAAAGCTTCGCCTTAATGGCCTCAAAATCTCTATGATCTATTTCATATCGGCCGGTACGAGAGTTGAATTTATAAGTAAATAATTGTTGCCGCTCACAAAATTCCCTGGTGAAAAATTCATCAATAAAGGTAATGTCATTATGGGTCTTTCTGACCTCAAAAATCTTCTCGCGACCAATATTGGTATTGGTATTCCAACTTTCCTTTTTGGCCATATCTTGGCAATCATTGTACTCCTTACCAAAGCGACCAGTATTCCAACGGAATTCAATATCTCGAAATAATTCGATACCAATTTTATAAGGATTGATATTTTTGCGGCTCATCGCCATCACCCCAGCATGATGGTCGGCAAAATCAATAATCTCACTGGCACGCAAGGCATTTTGGGTCATAATGGTCGAATGCCAATAACTGGCCCATCCCTCATTCATAATTTTAGTCATTCTTTGAGGAAGATAATAATAAGCTTCCTCTCTAAGAATACCTAGGATATCAGCTTCCCATTCTTTGAGGGGAGCATTTTTTAAGAGGTACATCATCACGTCACGGCGTGATACGTTAGCTGGTGCAAAAGCATTTTCATCATTATTATTTTCTGGTGCTTCAGGACCTTCTTCCATTTCGCCTTTTAATTTAGAGCGCATAAAAGATTGCAGCGCCTGCGAGCGCTCGTCCTTTTCCGATTCATCAATAATTTCCTGGATTGCCGCGGCCTCTTGATCTTTACGCGCCCGCTTAACTTGCTCTGTTTCAAATAAAACATGAGTGTCTAATAGATTCTCGAGGCTTAAAACTTTGTCAACAAAGTCTTCGACACGATCTTGGCCATATTTTTCCATATAACGGCGAATCTTAGTGCCATGATTGGCCATCACGTCCATCATATTTCGGTCGGTATTTTTAAACCAAGCATTGTTTTTGAAAAAATCAGCGTGCCCATAAACATGGGCCATGACCGTTTTTTGATCGACTAGGTGATTGGCATTTAAGAGATAGGCATAACAAGGATTGGTATTCACCACCATCTCATAAATTTTTTGAACACCATAGGCATAGCCTTTAGACAATTGATCATAGTCCATACCAAAGCGCCAATGGGGGTAACGACTAGGGAAACCTCCCTGGGCAGCGAGAATATTAATTGTGTCGTAATCACAAACTTCAAAAATAACCGGATAAAAGTCGAGACCATAATCCAATGCGTATTGGTGAATCTCTTCTTTTAAGCGCAATAACTCGCCAGCAATTGGTTTCGTTCTTGTACTCATTTACCCTTCCCTAGAAAATCTTTAATGGAATCGAGAATTGCGTTCTTATCTTTAATTTTACTTAAGGTGACCTGATCGCTATCTTCGCCATAGCGAGCACTTAAATCTTTATAAAATTGACCGGAGCCGTAGCGACTTTCGACTTGCCCATAACAAAAGACATTGGAGGCCGGGAGAATATCTTGATCTAAAATTTCCAAGCATAACTTAGTGTCGTCCGTGGACCAATTATCCCCATCAGAGAAGTGAAAGGGGTAGATATTCCATTCACTGGGGTCATAATCGCTTTGAATAATGTCTCGGCATAACTTTAAAGCGGAAGATATTAAAGTTCCCCCGCTTTCTCTGGTGCGAAAAAAGGTATCTTCATTAACTTCTTTAGCTGTCGCATCGTGAATGATATAACGGACATCAATGTCTTTATACTGGCTCTTCAACCAGAGATTGATCCAAAAACTCTCCGTTCGCACAATTTCCTTTTGCTCATCGCCCATAGATCCCGAAACATCCATCATATAAATAACAACCGCTGAATTTTCAAATTCAACAGTGGTATTGGCACTACGAAAGCGCATATCACTTTTAATAGGGACAATAATAGGATTATCTTTATCGTAGGTGCCGGTGGCAACTTGCCGCTTAAGGGCCTCTTTATAAGAGCGCTTGAAATGCTTGAGTGAATCGGGGCCGACTACTGAAATAGAAGAATATTTTTCGCTGGTACTTTGCAGCGTTTTTTTCCCCTTTGGTTCAATATTGGGTAATTCCAATTCTTCACCTAATATTTGTGCTAATTCGTCGAGACTTAATTCAACCTCAACTTCTTTTTTTCCCTCGCCTTCGCCGGCTTCACCTTCGCCGCCTTCTCCTTCTTGCTCCTCCCCGCCTTCAACCGGATCTCCGGGCTGACCTTCACCTTGGCCCATACCGCCCTGTTGACGATCACCAAATTTAAAACGAGGAGTTTCAATGGAGGGCATAGGAACCTTAAAGACGCCTTCTCCCTTAGGAATCGGCATCTCTCCACCAGAGACATATTTTTTGAGATTGTCACGGATCTTCCCTTTTACAATTTTGCGAAAACGAGAATGATCTCTTTTGATCGGGTGGTCCATTACCTATCCTTTATGCTTTTGCTGAGTCGCCTTTGGCAAAAATCGAGGCCACGAAATTAAGAGCATCAGTAGCGCAAATTTCGCAATAGCCAAAGTTTTTAATCAATCGTGACTTAACGACATCAATTTTCCCTTGAGTCTCTTTATCCACAACCTTGCTAATAATGGTTGTGAGTTTAATCGAATCTTTTTGATCTTCAAAAAGCTTCAACTCTAGGGCGCGATGGAGGCGTTCATTCATTTTATAATCAAATTGTTTTCCTTCAATTGCGAGGGCACCAATATAATTCATAATTTCGCGTCTAAAATCATCCTTACGACTTTCGGGAATATCAATTTTTTCCTCAATAGAACGCATAAATCTCTCATCAGCATCTTCAAGACGGTTAGAATATTTATTACGAATTTTTTCTTTTTGAGTATGGGCCTTGACATTATCGATATAATTGGCGCATAGAGTTTGAATCGCAGTCTCATCAACTGAGATTGCCTTTTGGACGTCATTTTTAACGGTATCTTCATACTCCTGGCGTGCAATCGCCAAGGCCTCTTTATAATAATCCAATTGTTCAGGCGAATTGATAAGCCCATGATGCTTAAGGCCAGTCTCTAATTCATTAAAAACCATAAAAGGATTCATACAACCTGTGTGCCCGTATTTAACCAAGGTATTCGACAATTTATCTTGAATATAACGAGGTGAAATCCCTTCAAGCCCTTCACGGACCGCTTCCTTACGCAACTCTTTAACATTATCTTCATTATAACCAGGCAGAGTTTTACCATTATATAATTTTAATTTTTGTAATTTTGTTAAATCCGACTTCTTAGGCTCTTCCAAGCGAGTTAAAATTGACCATGTCGCTGCCATCTCTATAGTATGAGGGGCAATATGCACATGGGGAATTTTTTCGGTATTAAAGTCTCTTTGGTAAATACGCACTTCATTACTTAAACGCGTAATATAAGGGACATCAATCTTTACCGTTCTATCGCGCAGGGCCTCCATAAATTCGTTATTTTGCAATTTTCTAAACTCTGGTTCATTGGTGTGGCCAAGAATCACCTCGTCAATGTCAGTTTGAGCGAACTTTTTTGGTTTAATCGATTGCTCCTGAGAAGCTCCTAGTAAATCGTAAAGGAAGGCGACATCTAATTTAAGCATTTCAATAAATTCGACGATCCCTCGATTGGCAATATTAAATTCACCATCAAAATTGAAGGCGCGTGGATCAGAGTCTGAACCGTATTGTGCAATTTTTCGATAATTAATATCGCCAGTTAACTCAGTGGAGTCTTGGTTTTTCTCATCTTTAGGCTGAAATGTGCCAATGCCAATGCGATCTTTTTCTGATAGAAGAAGGCGCTTAACGCGAATATGTTGCATGACCTTGTTCCAATCACCGTTGTATTTCTCAAGAAAAGATTGGAAAATAAAACGGTCGGCCGGGCAAACTTCACCTCGGATATTAATTTTATGTCCATCAATCCCCTTGTTAATCGTCGCTAAGAATTGCTCGCGAACATCAATGGGAATAAGTTTTAAAGGCTCTTCATGCATTGGCGATGGAAAAACTTTTTGGCCACCAAGAATTTCTGTTTCTTCATCGGATATCCATTCAAAAGTATACATCATGCCATCATCAGTTTTTGAATAATGCTCAAGACCTTTTTTAAGAAGACGTGAGATCGAAGATTTAGCGGAGCCTACTGGCCCATGAAGCAGAAGTACTCTTTTTTCTGTACCGTAACCAGCAGCAGCTGATTTGAAAAAGTTAACTAATTTCATGAGATGTACATCAATTCCAAAAACAGCGTCCTTGCCTTTTCCAATTGGGTCATCAAAGAAATGGTAACGAGTGATTTCTTTTTTATATTCAGTATAATTACTTGTACCAAAACTCATAATCATATCGTGAATACGCTGAAAAGCATTGCGTACAATGGGAGGATTATTGGTGACAAGATCGATATATTCTTGAAAGGTTCCCGACCAATTCAAATGTGAAAAGTCTTCTTGTTTGTAATTCTCACGCATAAAATTTTCGATATCTACTTTGGCCATTTTGCTTCTCCCGTCCCAGTGTTTTAAGATCTTGAAATAAGGCACTTCTATTAACTATTATGCCTTGGGACCCCCGCCTATTACAAGGAACTTTATTGGCGGCAATTTGTCCTAGTATCCGACTTCTCCAGTCAAGAAATCGTTCTTGCCATCTTCTTGACAAAAATATTGGCCCATTTAAGATTATAATTTAGAAGGCAAGTTCAAGGAAAATAAAATGGCCCTTTTGGCAGCAGGCAAAACTGATATCGGTCAAAAGCGAAAAACGAATCAGGATGCTATTTATCTCAATAGTGAAAAGCGGATTTATGTCGTCGCCGATGGCATGGGCGGTCATAACGGCGGTGATATTGCTTCGGCAATGGCAGTCGATATCATTCCAGATTTCATTTTAAAAAATGGCCAATTACCTCCCCATGATCTCTTAGTTGGCGCTATTCTTGAGGCCAATAATAAAATCAAAGATCGCGGGATGATTGATACAGAGCTCGAAGGGATGGGCACAACTGTTGTTGTCAACTATTTTGATGACGCATATTTCTACATGGCCTGTGTAGGAGACTCTCGCTCCTACCTTATTAACTCCAATAACCTTTACCAGCTAAGCCGCGACCACTCTCTAGTTCAAGAAAAACTCAATATCGGGCTCTATAATCGGGTGCAAGCTGCACAGGACCCCCATAAAAATGTATTGGTTCGAACTGTCGGCTTTGAAAATGATATCGACATTGACTTTTATAAATATGCCGCTTCTAAAGGCGATCTTTTTCTTTCGTGCTCTGACGGACTGCATGGTAAGGTGAGTGATCGTGATATTCTTTATATTATCAACAAAGAGATCCCTAACCCTTTATTGGCAGACCAGGAGAACTTGAAGCAGGCCAGCAATAGACTTGTCGAGCAGGCCAATGCCAACGGTGGTCAAGATAATATTTCTGTTATTCTCACACTAATCACCTAACGAACTAGACGATGCTTTTTCTATTCACTAATATTGGATAATAATAATCTCCATTGGATGGATATTGAATGAATCGTTATTTTACAATTATGGTGGTTCCAGACCGCGAAAAGGGCGTGAAGTCCTTTCGTATACCGCGAGTACTTGGACACGGTATCCTTTTTCTTAGTTTTCTAGGGCTCATTGTCGTGAGCCTATTAGTTTACGATTATTATAAAATCTCGCGCAAGATTTGGGAAAACCAACATCTGGCCACTCAAAACCGTCAACTTAAAGAACAAATTCAAACCTTTCAAAGTAAGATCAATGCTTTGACCGAAGATATTGACCGCATTCAAATTTTTGAGCAAAAGTTGCGCGTTATGATGGGTCTGGAAGATCTCGACCAAAACAAGGCCCAAGGAAAGGACGGACAGGACGACGATAAACCAACCAAACAAAAAGAAACTGTTCGCTTTACGACTCCCCCGTCACTTATTTTAGAAGATGACCAAATTCCAGCTCAAACAGAATTCCTGCAATTAAAAAACCTTTACGAAAAGAAAATTGCAACGACTTTTGGTCTCCAGGTTGGCTATCAATTCACCAAACAATGGTCAGACCTTACCAAAGAAAGCTTTAGCTGGGCCCATCAATTTGCGCTCTTTGATTTTAAATACTCACAAATAAAATCTCTTCTCAAAGACTTAGAAGTTAATATTCACGAATTAGATCAGACCCTTCTTGATAAAGAATCCCTTTTGGCTTCGACTCCCACATTGATGCCTACAAACGGGTGGATAACATCCTATTATGGCCCGCGAATTAGCCCCACCAGCAAACGCTTGCGTATGCACGAGGGTCTCGATATTGGCGCTCGCACCGGTACTGCGATTGTCGCCACGGCCGATGGTAAAGTCGCCTATGCAGGGTCAAAGCCTGGCTTTGGTAAGTTTGTCCAAATTGATCACGGTTATGGTATTGAAAGTTTTTATGCCCATGCCCGAAAATTAACCGTCAAAAAAGGCGAAGTTATCAAGCGCGGCACACAGGTGGCGACGATCGGAAATACTGGCTCTTCCACCGGTCCCCATTTACACTATGAGATTAGAGTAAATGGAACACCAGTTGACCCCATGTTTTATATTTTAAATTAAAATAGTAGGAGAAAAGAATGCGCAACCCTTTAAAGGCCATGTTTGGCACCAAGAATGACCGCCAAATCAAGGCCATGAAACCGCTTCTCATGGAAATCAATAAACTTGAGCCCGCCATGCAGGCCAAAAGTGACGAGGAGCTCAAGGCACAAACGGATATATTTCGTGCTCGTTTAAAGGATGGCGAATCTTTAGAAGCGATTTTACCCGAAGCTTTTGCCACAGTCCGAGAGGCCTCTGTTCGAGTTCTTGGCATGAGACATTACGATGTGCAGATGATCGGTGGTATTTCTCTCTTTCGTGGCATCATCGCTGAAATGAAAACCGGGGAAGGGAAAACACTTGCCGCCACTCTTCCTCTCTATTTAAGGGGGCTAGAAGGTAAAGGGGGCCATTTAGTAACGGTTAACGATTACCTCGCCAGCCGTGATGCAAAAGAAATGGGAGTACTCTACTCCTGGCTTGGTCTAACCACCGGTTGTATTATTGCTGACATGGAAGATGAAGACCGCAAAGCGGCCTATCAAGCGGACATCACTTACGGCACTAATAATGAATTTGCTTTTGATTACCTACGCGATAATATGAAATTTGATCTCCAAGATTACGTTCAACGTGGCCATCATTTTTGTATTGTGGATGAGGTTGACTCCATCCTTATTGACGAAGCGAGAACACCTTTATTAATCTCTGGCCCCAGCGAAGGTGATACTAGTCTCTACGGGGTCGCCAATAAAATAATCCCTCAGTTAACAAAAGAGACCCATTTTACCATCGATGAAAAGTCCCATTCGGCGATATTCACAGACGATGGTATTACTGAAGTCCAAAAGATTACCAATATTGATAATCTCTTTAAATTAGAGCATTCAGAATTACTCCACCATCTTAACCAAGCATTAAAGGCCCATCACCTCTTTAAACGCGATGTCAATTATGTGGTTAAGGATGAACAAGTCATTATTGTTGATGAGTTCACCGGTCGCCTAAAAGAAGGATCTCGTTGGTCAGATGGACTCCACCAATCGGTCGAGGCCAAAGAAAATGTTCCGATCAAATCAGAAAATCAGACCTTGGCCTCCATTACCTTTCAAAATTATTTTAAACTTTATAGTACTCTCGCCGGTATGACTGGTACCGCCGATACTGAGGCAGAGGAATTTCAAAAAATTTACAACCTCTCAGTCATTGTCATTCCCACTAATGAGCCTGTCATTCGCATTGATGAGGCCGATGTTATCTATAAAAGCACTGAAGCGAAAATCAAGGCCGCCACTCAATTAATTAAAACCCTGCATGAGAAAGGCCAGCCCGTTCTTGTCGGTACCATTTCTATTGATAGCTCAGAAGTTTTTTCCAATGCTCTCAAAAAGCTCGGTGTCCCACATAATGTCCTCAATGCCAAACAGCACCAATCAGAGGCGCAAATTGTTGCCAATGCCGGTCAAAAAGGAGCTGTCACGATTGCCACGAATATGGCCGGTCGGGGTACAGATATTAGACTGACCGAAGAAACCAAGGCCCTCGGTGGACTTTTTATTCTCGGGACAGAAAGGCACGAGTCCCGTCGTATTGATAACCAATTGCGTGGCCGTTCTGGTCGTCAAGGGGACCCAGGTGGATCAAAATTCTTCCTTTCTCTTGAAGATGATCTCATGCGAATTTTTGGTAGCGATCGTATCAAAAAGATGATGAATACCTTAGGTATGGAGGAAGATGAGCCCATTGAGCATCGTATGATCACCTCCGCCATCGTTAAGGCCCAGAAAAAGCTTGAAGGCCATAACTTTGAAATAAGAAAACATCTTTTAGAATATGATGATGTCATGAATGAGCAAAGACGGGTTATTTACCGTCTACGCCGCGACATTCTTGGCGATAAAGATAACCTCCAATTTATTCACGAAATGATTGAAGATGTTGGCTCGTTCCTGGTAGATGCCCATCGACCTGAAAAGAAACTTCCCATTGAATCATGGCCATGGGAAGAAATTGAAAAAAGCTTTCAAATGACTTTTCACACGGACTACAAAGTTGAGGCCCTTGAATGTAACCAAAAATATGATGGCGAAATGGATCGTTATTTTGGTGAAAAGGCCAAAGAAATTATCACTGAAAAGTTTGCTCAATATGAAGATGAGCAAGTCACCTACGCAATTCGCGAAATTCTGCTCTCCACTTTTGACCAATTCTGGAAAGATCATCTTCTCTCCATGGACCATGTTAAAGAAGGTATTAACCTGAGGGCCTATGCTCAAAAAGATCCATTGACTGAATATAAGCGTGAGAGTTTTGAGCTGTTTGAAAATATGCGAGTCGCCGTTAAAAAGGCCATCATTCATAATATCTATTCTGTCCGTCTTTACTCTCAAGAGGAAATTGAGGAAATTCAACGCCGCCATCAAGAGGAGCTTGATGCGCAATTAGAAGCGCATCGACGTGCCCTTGAGGAAGAAGAGCAGGCCCAAGAAAAATCTGCTCCCGTTCGTCGCGGCCAGGCGAAAGTTGGCCGTAATGAGGCCTGTCCTTGTGGCTCTGGTAAAAAGTTTAAACATTGCCATGGGTCCTAAGTGCCCTAATTAACAAGGCAAGGCCTGCCAAAATGGGGGCCTTGCAATTTTTATAGAATTTATGATTTTCTACCCTGCAACGTGGCAATTACTGCTATACTGCCTCCCATGCAAACCACAAAACTCAAAAGTACCCTTATTTTTCTTTCTCTTTTTTTGGGCATTGATGTCCTGCAAGCAGGCCAATCCCCTTGCGAACTAGTCCGTGCCGCCTTTGATATAGGCTCAGGTAGCACCAAAATGAAGGTTGCAAAAATTGACCGCTGCCAAAAGCGAATTCTTTCTTATATTACCGATAAATCACTACCCGTTCCCTACAAAGAGGACCTTAAGGGTCAAGACAAAGGTAATGCCCGCTTCAGTGCACTCATCATGGACAAAGGCCTTAACGCCCTTCTCGTGCTAAAGAAACAGGCCCAGGCCTTAGGCGCGACCGACTTTAGAGCTGTCGCCACTTCTGCTTTCCGTACCGCCAAAAATGCACCGCAATTTGT
>JBFGZE010000094.1:0-12013 GCA_041586955.1 Bacteriovoracaceae bacterium | reverse complement strand
TCTTGGTCTCAGATTAAATTGAGTACCTCTAATAATCATTTCGTTTTTTATTTAGGTTGGTCTTTAATTTCTTGAAATTGATCCTTTGAAGGGAGTATATCATGATTGCTTTAGGGATGGACATTGGTGGTACTAATTGTAAGGTCGGTTTAGTTGATGGGCAAAATGGCGTTGTTTTACAGCAACGCCAATATAGAACCAATGAGTATCCCAGTTTTCAGCAATTAATAATTAAGGTCGCCGAAGACTTTCCCATCGCTAACATGAATTGCCTAGGAATGGGAATTGCTGCTCCAGATGTCGATTGTCGAACTGGTGTGATGGCCAATGCGACAAATATCAAATGGGGTGATACACCATTAAAGTCAATTGCAGAAAAGGCCCTCGGTTTACCTGTCTCCGTTCACAATGATGCCAATGCTTATAGTTGGGGCGAAATGTCTTTTGGTAATGCTAAGGGACTTAAAGATTTTATTGTTTTGACACTGGGGACTGGATTAGGTTCTGGCATTGTCTGCAATGGCCGTTTAGTGATTGGCCATAACGCCCTGGCAAGTGAAGCGGGGCATATTCGTTTGCGAGAAAATGAAGGGAGAGTTTGTGGTTGTGGAGGCCTTGACCATGCTGAAATGTATGTCTCAAAACTTGGTATCTTAGCAACTGCTAAAAAATTAGGCCTGCCTAGTGAGAGTGTTAAGGAGTTAGAGGCGGCCGCGAGAGATGGCAACCAAGAGGCGCTTCAATTATTTTCTTTGACTGGGGAGTATTTGGGTGAAGTTTGTGCTCAATTAAGCTCAATTCTTGCTCCTCAGAAAATTATTTTGGCCGGTGGTATAACTCCCGCGTGGGACTTAATGCAGGAGAGCTGCTGGCAGATATTTAAGAAAATTATTTTCCATAACTTCGAGAACTCCATTGATATTGAACTATCTGCCTTTGATGGGAAGGTTGGCCCAATTATTGGTGCGGCTTCTTTAGTGATCAATAAAGATTTAATTTAAAAAACTTTGGAGGGATATGATGAATCTAATTGACCCTGAAATTCTTCAATATTGTATTAATAAAAGTCATTGTCCCTCTCCATTGGCCAAAGAATTAGAAGAGTATACGCGCGCTAATATCCCCATGGCGCAAATGCTTATAGGTGAAATGGAGGCTTCCGTATTAGGGCTTTTTATTCATTTAATAGGCGCTCAAAATGTTTTAGAAATTGGTACCTTCACTGGTTATTCCGCTTTGGCGATGGCCGAGGCATTACCTAAAACTGGCCGTCTCGTGACTCTTGATATCAATGAAGAGACGGTGGCAATTGGTCAACAATATTGGCAACGATCATCTCATGGCCCAAAGATTGAATCAAAAATTGGTCCCGCCTTGAGCTTGATTCCAACCCTTCCTGGACTTTGGGATCTGGTTTTTATTGATGCAGATAAAGAAAATTATCTTAATTATGTCCAATTATGTCTTGAGCGTTTGTCTGATAAAGGGATGATCGTACTTGATAATTCACTATGGTCAGGGCGAGTTCTAGAGGAACACCCCGAGGATTCCTCCACCCGTGGCCTACAAGAGGTGAACGATTTTATAGCATTACAAGAAGACTTATGGGCGACCCTTTTGCCTATCAGGGATGGCATGTTTATTATCAAAAAAATATAATGCGGTGTGTTTCGTTTTTTCCTTCCACCACGTCCCCTTTTTTGATAGGTTCCTGGCATGGATAAAATGACACCAGAATTAATCAAGATTATTGAGGCGCAATTAGGTCGCACCCCTCGCGGTATGATAGGAGTCGCTTCCATGTCTCCAGAGGGGATACCTCAGGTTCTCAAATGTTTACCTATTGTCGAAGGGAAGCCTTTCCCTACTTTATATTGGTTGAGTTGCCCGCGCATTCATAAAATTATCGCTCAAATTGAGGCGCAGCAATTTATTAAGACTCTTGAAAATGAAATTATTCCAAATAACCAACAATTGCAAATTGACCTTTTAAAGGCCCATAAAAAATACCAATGGGAGCGGCTCTCTCTCTGGGATGAATCTTTGAGTGTTAGGGAAGATGACTTTGCGAAGTACCTTAAAGTCATTGCTGATACAGGTGTCGGAGGACTTTCTGACCTGCTTCGTGTCCGTTGTTTGCATATGCACTATGCTCATCATTTAGCAGATTATAACCCTGTCGGTGCCTTAATCGAGAAAGAGTTTTCCTCGTTATTCGCATAAAATGAAAACACTATCAAAAAAGTGGCGGGATCTTTGGTTAACCTGGGGGCAGTTTTTGTTAATTGCTTTCCACTTGGTTTGGTATGGACGATTCTCGTATCAGGGGATTCATTGTTTAGTTTTTGGGTTAATCCTCATTCCGGGATTTTGGGCGCTCTACGTATTAAGGTCTCAATTTTCAATTTATCCCGCCCCGCGCAGGAATGAAATTGTT
Organism: Bacteriovoracaceae bacterium; assembly: GCA_041586955.1. GTDB lineage: Bacteria > Bdellovibrionota > Bacteriovoracia > Bacteriovoracales > Bacteriovoracaceae > JBFGZE01. The sequence goes on along the minus strand of JBFGZE010000094.1, from coordinate 9,576 downwards.
CGCAAAGGTCCGTATCGGTGGATTCGGCACCCGATGTATACTGTGCTTTTCGCCCTTTCCTTGATGGCATTTTTTATTCACCCCGGATGGGTAGGGCTTATGTTAACAATCGTGTTGAGCTTATTATTATTTAAAAAAATTGCAGTGGAGGAGGAGTATCTTTCGTTCTTACCTCAGTATAAAAAATATAAATCAGAGACAAAAAAATTATTCCCCTTTTTTTATTAATAGTAAAATAACAATTCTCGAATATAGACCTCTCGCCAATTTGCTATAAAAGATGGACCACCTCGTTTGACGTGTAATGGTGCTTATCTTGAATACCTTAAACCATTTTAAAGTATTCAAGATAAATTTAGATGAGTAGTTTTAACCTTGAGGTATCTTAACGAAGACGGTATGGCGCTTTTTCGTGTTACCGGAGCTTTCTTGAGGTGATTCGATTTGAACGTACATTTCTTCATCTCCATCTCGAAAGACTTTCGACAATAATCCTAACATCTTAGGGGTTTGCTTTTCGGATGCAAAATATTCACAATCTTGTAAGTCGATGACCAATGCCTTCATGAATTCTCCTCGTAATTAATAATAAAATTATCAAATTCCCCTTCATCGGGGACTAAGACTTTAATGTCTAATTGTTTTGCCTTGGGGCTGAGTTTAAAAACGTGATATCGGGCGTAGGCATAGCCGGGACTTGTTAAATACCAGCGGCTTGCTCGTGGGGTTCTCAACTTGACGCCAAGCCCACCTTCCCCAATATAGGTAATGCCTTTTTTAAGATTTATTTTATTATTTAAGATTGGAGCAGTTCTTTTAAGTGTATGCCCATCTGACTCAACAACCAAACGTACTCCATACTTTTCAAAAAGAGGAACCCAAAATTGTCGAGCTTTACTCGGACTTTTTACTGCCGGAAAGGCGGGACGGTGGTAATTGGGGATAACAAAGAGATTTTTATTCTGAAACTCTTTGAGTTTAGACTCAAGCCACAGTTTCTGTTCGCCAGCGGCGCTATAGTCAGTATTGAGATTAATCATTCTTAATTGGTGAAATTGGCTGACGTAGAAGTTTTTGAGGAGGTTGGCATCTCCTCTAATGCCAAATATTTCATTAAAATAAGTTGATCGCTTCTCATGGTTACCGCGAGTTGGTACGATCGGAATAATGCGATTGCCAGGGTACATAAGCATAAGGTCATTAAGCCATGAACGCCATTGGCGCCAATTATTACCTGATCCAATGAAGTCTCCACCATGAACTAAGGCGACAATTTCTGGATCTTCACTTATTAATTTCTTGATATAGCGATTTATCTTTCTTCTTGTTTTAGGGTAACTGCGACTATCACCTCCTAAAAGAAGTTTATAATCAAGCCCTTTTGGGGCGGTCTTAAAGATGAAGATTTTTTGAGTTTCATCTGGATGCCAGCGAAATTGGTAGGTCGTACCCGGAGTTAGATGATTAAGAGTGTATTGATAAAAATACGTATCTTCTATTTTATGATTATTTTGCGGTGATATTTTTTGCACTTCATCTGCTTCTGATGTTAGTTCTAAAATAGGTGCATTAAAAAGAGTTTTAGAGGTAAATGTCAAAATCGACCGGGTTTGAGGTGAGCGCAGCCAGGTCATATAAATATGATTATAATTTTGACTCGCGGCCTCTACTCCAAAACTAAGAAAGAGTATGAGAAAGCTGAGAATTTTTGTCATTAAAAGACTCCAGATGGGAAGAGGGGCCCTTCTTTTCGAGAAGGAGCATATAAATAGGTATTAGCCAATGCGGTGACCGCAATAGCATTTTGTAAGGGCCAAGAAGTGGATCAAAGTGGAGCCTGATGGCGGCCGTCAGAAAACCCCATACCGCCATATAGGCCAGGCCTAATTTTCGAAAGCGAGTGAAAAGAGCAAGGGCGACTATTATATCGACTATACCAATGGCAAAAAGTATTTGATGAACTAAGGACTGTGTCGGTGCTAGTGTTGATGATAGGAAGCTATTCCAGCCATGAAAAATATAATCTGCAAATTCGGGGTGTTTCATAATGGCCTCGATACCATGACCAATAAAAGTCATGGCCAGGCCCCATATAATTATTTGAGAGCTCAGGACCTGTTGAAAAATGAGGTAGAGAGGGACTATAAAACGGATAGCGTGGCAGAAAATAACAATTTCGTAGGCGAAATGATTTTGGGTAAATGCCAATATCGAAGGAAGACTTATTAACCAAAAGACAATTGGCCAAAGATAGGCGACTTTTCCTTTGATGTAATAAAGGCTTAACGAAATACAAGCGATAAGTGCCATAGCTCTATCACAATAGATGGCGATGGATTCTGGTAAGTCCCAATCAATAAACAAATAGGAATTCCAAGAAGAACCTTGGTCGAAAACGAGAATAACTTGAGCAATAATAGATAGTATAAGGGCACCATGGAGAGGTACATATTTTGAACATGGTATTAATCCATTAATCATTCAATAACCATCCTTAGTTATGTATATATTCTATCGCAAAGAATTACATATTCCAAAAATATCAGTAGGTTTCTTTATAAATAGTAATTAAGTATAAATAAAACAAATTAAGCTAGAGATTTCTTACTTTGCAAAACCGATCAAAACGGTTGCCTTTATGGGGGGCGATACCATCATCCACATCGCGAAGGCCAAATTAAAAAGGTCATATAATACTGGTTCGAAATTAATTTCTTCCTTAATACTAGTTTTGGTTTTTGGATGGGAGTTAATTAGATTATGGGGCAATTTTCCGTCTGGGTTATGAACCATAGATTAGGTAAAATTTATGATGAGTTTTGTGCATGGGTCACATCATTTGTACTTTTTTGCTAACCATTTATTTTTGAAGGAACTTAATATGAGTAAGTTATGTTTAATTGTTGATGATGAGCCAGATATTCGCTTATTAATTTCCATGGAATTGGAAGATTATGGTTTTTCTGTGCTCGAAGCGTGTAATGGAAAGGAGGCCTTTGAAATTATCAAAAATAATAAGGTTGATTTTCTTATTTCTGATGTAAAAATGGCCGGAGGCTCAGGCATTGAATTACTAGATAACCTGATTGAATATGATGGGGCCAAACCTATCGTTACAATGATGTCAGGCTTTCCCGAGCTTAATGAAGAGAAGGCATTAAAAGCTGGCGTTGTCCATGTCTTCAATAAGCCGTTTAATCTAGAAGAGATTGTTCTTGTTATAGAGACCCATTTACTCGGTCGGAAAGTTGGTTAGATCCGTGATCGCCCTGGGTGGAGCAAGCGGGGTTTAATGGCGAGTTATACGGGCCTTCGACACATTGCTGGGTCCAGGTATTATTCTCCATACGAGCGTGTCCATAAAACCATTCCACTTTGTCACCACGTAATACTTCAATTTCATTGGCCATCAACTCTTTAATTTTGCCATTATGTTTAAAACACCAACCAAAGGCCAACATCGTTTGGTCATCAATGACAACTAAGGCATCTAGACCTATAGGCGTCTCTAGAATGGAATTAAATCCCATTTCTGAGCCTTGGAAAGGGATTTCATTATCAGAAAAAAAATGGACTGCAAATTCTCCAAGAGAAGGGGGAAGCAAATAGAAATAATCTCCTTGGTAGAGAGTATCGTTATTACAAGGGGCATTTAGCTTAATCTGTGATGCATGGAGCGAGAAAGTAAAAACTGCGAGAAAAATAAGAATTTTCATATGGCCTCCTCATAAGGTAAAGATCTTGTATAAGAATCGCTCTGATCTGAAAAGCTTTAAATCGTACTTAAGTATCAGGAAATATGATTTATTGGAAAAGAATTTTTTCCTTAGGGCAACTCTTCTGGGTTATCGATAATCAAGCGTAGGCCGAGACCTTTTTCCCAGATAATACGGTCACCATAAGTCTTCATTTTTCCTTTGAGAGTTTGAATTGATTGACGAATATTAACCTCTGTTTCAAATGTGTTTTGGATGAGAGCTTGAATCGTCAGTATACTAATGGGGGACTGGCATAATTGAATGAGTATCTCAAATTCTAAAGGAGTGAGCTTTAATAATTCATCCTCTAATAGGGCAACTTTTTTAGTATAATCGATATAGAGTTGGTTAAATTGAAATGTACTGCCTTGTTGATTGTCGAGCAGGTATTTCTGACGCCAAATATTTTTAATACGAGCGGAGAGAACTTTAGGACTAAAGGGCTTCGTAATATAATCATCAGCGCCTCTTTGTAGACCTCTAATAATATCTTCCTCTTCCCCTTTTGCTGTCACCATTATAATGGGAATATATTTAGTGAGGGCATTATTTTTAAGGGTACTTGTGACTTCAAAACCATCCTTTTTTGGTAACATGAGATCTAAGAGGATAAGATCTGGTATCTGTTTTAAGGATTTTTGAATGGCGACCTCGCCATCTTCAGCTTCAAGAATCTGATATTTTTCTTTGCTTAGATGATAGACGATTAGGTCGCGTATATCAGCTTCATCTTCAACTACGAGAATGGTTTTTCCACGCATTATTTGTCCCCTTGGGAAGCTCAATAAAACATAGGATGTTGCTATAAGTCAAGAAACGATTGTTATTTCAATCGACTTGTACTTTTAATAGAAATGCCTACACTCAAGCAGAACTTTCGGGATCCAAAGGGAAATACATCTCCGAACGTTGAAATGGATTTTATGAAAAATATATTTTCAATTTTATTGGCCTATTCTTCACTTTTTGCCCTTAGTTTAATTGATAATGGGCGCGCCCCTGCCTATCCTCAAATCCTTGAATTCTTTAAAATTACAACGGCGGAAGGTTCCCTTCTTTTCACCATTGCCGCCATGGCAAGCTTGGTCGTTAACCTCTCCGCTCGTAAATGGCTGCCATCTCTTGGTGTGATTAAAGCGACTCTCTTGGCGATGGTTTTTTTAAGCCTAGGCTCATATTTAATAGGACATGCCGGCACAGTCAATTATTTTAATTTAGGTATTGCTGGTTCATTTATCTTGGGAACTGGTTTATCTATCACCACAATTACAATGAATATTTTAGTCGCCCAGGGAAGCGACCCTTATAAGCGCCAAAAAATATTTTCAGGACTGCATGCTATCTATGGAATTGGATCTTTTCTCGTCCCTTTTCTCTATAATCGCTTAATTGACCTACACGTCAATTGGATGGTCTTTTTTAAGATCTTAGCGATCACACCTATGGCCGTTTTAATTACAGCACTTTTATTTTTAAAGGGAAAGGGAAAGAACATCACCTTGGACGATTCAATGGAGAGCTTTTCATATCCCGTTAATTGGCGTAAGCGTATTTTATTTGGTCTTATCTTTGGATTTTATGTTGGTGCAGAAATAACCTTATCAAGTCGACTTTCTCTCTACTTGCAAAATGTTGAGGGTATGAGCTTGGTGCAGGCCAATCATTATTTAAGTTATTTTTTTATTGGTATTTTATCGGGGCGTCTTTTCTTTACTTTTTTTTCATTACCTTTTTCCAATATTACGTTGATGAAAGGCTCCCTCGTGATAGGATTGATCCTCTTTTTTGTAGGATTTTTTATCGATCCCTTGGCCTTGCCTCTTTGCGGTCTGGCCTTTTCCGGATTTTTCCCGATTGCGCTCGACTGGTTAAGCCATGTTTTCCCGCAATCTAAAGAGGTGATGGTTACCTCAATCATGACCTGCATTGGAATATTATTGACCGGTATGCATGGGCTCTTTGGTACGATTGGTAACCTTTTGGGACTCCAATACGCTATTTTAATGATTCCTCTTTGTTTAATAGGATCCCTTTTGCTTTTAATTCTCATTAAAAACCCAAAAAATGAATCGATTCATTTTAAACTTTAATTGAACACTACCAGGCGTAATGACTCAGGTGACTTTTTAGTACGCCAATGAATTGGATCGTCATGGCCAAAGGGAAAGTTAATTCAATTGATATGGGTATTAGCTTGTTTGTCGCCTTTATCGGAATCAGGATTAATCATTTTGATATAAGACTTCATAGTGGCATTGACATCATTGAGATCATGAATCTTTTCGATGAGCATATTGCGTTCGCTTCCAAGAATGCGCAAGACAAATCCGATAATGGCCAAGGCCGTAAAAAATAAGCAGGATAAGAGCCATTGGTTTTTTGTTTTTTCGGCAGAAGCTTTAACCCCCTCGGCCAAAGTCAATTCCTCAATTTTTTTATGTAAATTAAGAGTTAAGTATTTGAAGTACTCCTGGTCTTTTTGCTTAATTTTGTCATCTTTGAGATGCAAATTAAAATTAAAGGTTTTTGCTAAATAGTCATATTGGGATTTAATAAACAAGGTATAGTTTTCATTTGGACTATTGTAATGGTAAAAAATTGAGGAACGGAGTCGCTTAAATTCACGAAGTTGATCTTGTAATTGAACCAGGTCCTGGTCTCTTTTCGCGAGGAAAAAAACCTCTCCGAGAATAGCAATAGAGAGAAGAATAATCGGGAAAATCGTGAATTTAGAAACCGAGTTTTGCATAATATCCTCATCGTGAATTTATTTGTATTTTAACATATGTGATAATTTCTTTAAAAGTGGGGAAGGATGTTCACCAGATTTCAATAAGATTGAGTGTTTTCTAGGTTTAATCAATAAAAAATAATTGGGAGTAATTGGCCATTATCACAGGCACATGAATCCTAAAAAGGTCTAGGCCTTAAATTTTAGAGGCCATTTAACTTCTTTTAATACTTGTTGGCCCATACTCGCCTTTTTTGGATAGGGCCTATTCTTTTTATCGAGGGTTTTATCCATCACTAAAAGCTCAGTGATAAAATATATGGCGTCTCATTTACTTCTATATATTGGACACCAGAAGAAGGAAACGGCTGGCCATATCTTGGGTTATTATTTCGATTTCTTCGCCAGTAATTTTTGCATAGCGCAAGTATTGATCAGCTATGGTATGAGTCATTTGGTTATCGGTCTCCAGGAAGATACGCTCCCTGGGGATTTGGTCGAGTTGCCGGAACATTTGGGAATTTTCTCGCCATAATTTATCCCCAAGGCCAAAATAGGTGGGGAGATCGAGCCACTTTTGAGTATGGGCAGGGTGGCCATTATAATCGTGGAGGAGAATTTTACCCTGGTAGGGGGACTTTTTAATCAGAGCAAGTAATTCATCATGGGCCTTCACGCAATGAAGGACAATAAGGCCAATATTATGCTTACTCACCCATTTTAACTCGTTTTTAACGATATCAACTTGTTGCTTAAAATCACCTCGAGTGCGATCTAGGCCAATTTCCCCCCAAATTAAGCATTGCCTATTTTTTAAAAAAATTAGACGTTTATTGTTAAACTCTGGCCAGTCGATGTCATTAATAAACCAGGGATGGGGTCCTAAGCAATAATAAAAGGAAGGCAGAAATTCCTGGGGCAAAGGACTTCGAGGGTCCAGAACAATGAAGCCGCTATCGGCCATAGGTCGTTCTTGATGAGTATGGATATCAATTAACATAAAGGAATTTTACTTCTTTAAAAGCTCTTGCACAATAACGCTGGTGGCAGCTAAACCCATAGGGGCGGTCATAAACATGCTGGAGCCCATAGCACCGCTGCAGTCTAGCTTTTTACTCTCTTGATGAGCAGGGGCGGTGAAAACCATGTCCCCATTGGCGCCAAGAAATTGGGCCCGTTGGCGGGAGTAAACTGCCTTGATGTTCCATGTCGATTTATCGCGAGGGAAATTATATTCTCGCCTTAACTTCTTTCTTACGCTACTTAAGAGGCTATCATTGGAGGTTAGGGTAATATCCGAAATTTCAATAGTGGTGGGATCGTATTTTCCAGCGGAAGCACCAATCGTTAATAGAGGTAAATTAAATTTCTGGCACTCGCGAATGAGTAAGCATTTATTCTCAACACTATCGATGGCATCAATAATATAATCATAGCGTTTATATGTGAGAAGTTCTTTAGTTGACTCGGTTAGAAAATCTTCCACAGCATTAATTCTTAATTGGGGGGAGATATCAATAAACCGATCCTTGAGAACCTGTACTTTCATTTGCCCAACGGTAGAATGTAAGGCGGTTAATTGGCGATTGGTATTACTAATACAAACTTCATCAAGGTCAATTAAGGTGATTTCTCCCAATCCACTACGCACCAGGCCCTCTGCACACCAGGAACCGACACCTCCAACCCCGATAACGGCGACGTGTGACTTTTGTAATTTAGCGAGAGTTTCATGGCCAAAAAGGCGGTTAAGGCCATTAAATAATGATTTCATGAGTAAACCTCGACTTGCCAATCAATAGGAGTCATCCCTTGGGAGGAAAGGTAATCATTGCACTTTGAGAAGTGTTTATTACCAAAAAAACCGCGATACGCTGATAGGGGAGAAGGGTGAGCACTCGATAAAATAAAATGCCGACTCGGATCAACTTTATGGGCCTTTTTTTGGGCCGGGGCACCCCATAAAAGAAAAACTAAGTGGTCTTTTTTCTCATTGAGAACTTCGATAATTTTGTCGGTAAACTCCTCCCATCCTTTTTTACGATGGGAGCCGGCCTTACTATGCTCGACTGTGAGTACGGTATTGAGTAAAAGAACTCCTTGATCGGCCCATGAGTGAAGGTATCCATGATTAGAGATAGGAATATCAAGGTCTGATTGAATTTCTTTATAAATATTTTTCAAAGAGGGGGGGACTTTGACCCCTGGTTTAACAGAGAAAGACATGCCATGGGCCTGCCCTGCTCCGTGGTATGGGTCTTGACCAATAATAACAACTTTGACCTGGTCAAAAGGGGTGGCGGAAAGTGCCTGGAAGATCTCTTTTTTATTGGGGTAGATAATCTTGCCGTTCTTTTTTTCCCGATCTAAAAAGAGCTTGAGATCTTGCATATAGGGTTTCTTAAATTCATTTTGTAAATGGCCCCGCCAGGAGGCCTCTAAGCTCGCTGTATTCATAGGGTAAAAAATTACCCCTGACCACTAAATTAGTCAAAGGTAAAACCCTTGTCGATTAGTACCCGCGGTTTTTCTCGCATATGGCACTTCAACATTTGTCTTAGAGCATTAAGGCGTATCAATTTTGTATTCTAAGTACTTCCCCTTTAAGCTTGTTTCTTTGGCCGTTAGAAGGAAAAAAATGTCGCTTTATAAACCTTTGAAATAACTTAGAATAGAGAGAATGACATAGTTTAAAGTGCCATAACCTTTGGGGAGAGTTGCACACTCGTAAAAACCTAATCGTTTTACTTATGAGCTTTAAATTGAGGTAAATATAGTGATTTTATCGCTCATATCGAAACCTGCAGCTCATTTGAGAAGAGGTACGCTGTTTAAAGAATAAGAGTAGACCTTGAAGAATCACCTTATGATTTTTTTTAAAGGAGGTTTGACCGTGCACTTATTTAGTGAAAGCGCTGAGGATGAATTAGCGATCATCATGAATAGATCTGGTTTGATAAAAGAAAAATTGGCGCGAGCGGACGGTTACGATAACTTTAGAGACAAGGTATAAGAAGGAGTCTAAGTGAGAAAAATGAGCTTTTTAATAGCGCCCATATTGATGGGAATGGCATTGATGGCGCAAGA
>JBFGZE010000093.1:0-12142 GCA_041586955.1 Bacteriovoracaceae bacterium | reverse complement strand
GAATTTCGCTTTATTCAACCTTTAAAAACCAAGGTGACAAGTATTTACGGAACCCGCCGGGTCTTTAATAATCAACGCAAGACTCAGCACCTAGGAACTGATTATCGCGCGAGCGTTGGCACTTCCATAAAAAGTTCAAATAGTGGTAAGGTGGTCCTGGTTGACGACCTATTTTTTACGGGGAAAACCATCATTATTGATCATGGGATTGGCATCTTTACCGTTTATGGCCATCTATCGGACCTTAAAGTAAAAAGTGGTGACCTCGTTCAACGAGGTGATATCATCGGGCTTTCCGGCCGTAGTGGACGGGTGACAGGACCTCATCTTCATTGGGGTGTGAAGGTCAATGGCAATTGGGTTGAAGGCAATTCCTTGATCGCTGAAACGATGGTTTTAGGCCATGATCGGTCTTGATCTTTTTGATTCACCTCAATTTAGTTTCTCTCTCTATTATCGTTCAGATTTGGCCCTAGACTCCTCTTGGAGCCTCTTTTTTGAAAAGATAGGAGTAGAGCTTTTTGATGGCCAAAACTGGGATCAGCTACGGCCAGGATTAATCTTTGTTCATCCTGATTATCCACTTCAGGGTAATCTACCGAGCGACTTAATTGATATTCCTATTTTTTTCAAAGGTCAGAATCCTCTTAAAACGACGTTAGACCCCGGAGCCTATTTAAATATTCAAGACTCCTCACAATTAATGGATTTTTTAGGATATATGCAGTCCCAATGGGAAATACGGTGTCAAGGTCATGAACAGAGTCAATCTGTGCAATTTCTAAAAAGTTTACTTTTAAAATATGAAATGACTTTAAGTCGCTTTTTCCAGGGCTATCCAGTTCTTGAAATGCCGTTGACTCTTGATGAATTGACCGCTCATATTTACTCCTTAGAGGGGGTTCACCATATTAAGGCCATGATGGATCACCTGCTAAAAATACCTTTTACAGAGGTTGAAATAGCTTTATTAACAGATGAGAAGAAGCTCGGAAAAACGTTTTCTTATATGTTTCAAGGACAAGAATTACTTTTCGTCTTTACTCTAAAGAATGATGAGAAAAAGGCGCACCTTGAATTTCTCCTGATGAAGTTAGTTCTAGATTTTTACTTTCTCTTTGAGGAGGGGACCGGGCCTCATTATTTTCCCTCAAAATTATCGTGTCTAGAGGATTATTCTTTTCCTGTTCTATTGGTAGATAAAGAGAGCGGAGCTTTCTTCTATAACCAATTATTTATGCAATTGGATATAGGTCCTAGTCAATTGATAGAGCTTAGTCATGGCGATATTTATAATATGGGTAGTGAGTCCATTTTGATTAATAAAACTCACCTTTTTATTGAGGGGAAGGGGCTGGATCTCTTCTATTTAACCCTTGAAAAAAAAATGGCCCAGCAAAATAATTTTTGGGATCAAGAAAATATCAAAGTCATCACCAGTTCGATTGCTCACGAATTAAAAAATCCGATTGCCGGGATTATGGCAGCAATCGATTTATTATTACTTGATGAATGGGAAGAAGATTGTCAGGAAATTCTTAAAGATCTTAAGAAGTCCTCTAAGCGTTGTCGGGATTTAGTCGAGGTCTTTCTTGGCTTTTCACGTCCTCAGAATCAAGTGTTAGACGAGGGAATTGAATCCGTTTTTATGACCGCCAAAAAATTATTACAAGTGAGAATGCTTGATCTTAATTTTAAAATAGAAATGAAGAATTTTACAAAAGAGTCTTGTTTCTCTCGACCATTGAACTATTCGCAATTAACAATTTTACTCTATTTATTTTTTAGTGACTTGATGACTAATATGTCTCGTCAAGAATTGATTGAGGGGCGTCTTTACCGCGAAATTCATTTTGATTTAATAGAGCGTGAACAAGAGATTTGTTTTTTGTTTAATGGCAGAGACTTAAGTATTCAAGGTTCTCCTTTGGGACAATTTATATTGAACTTATTGGGACTTGAATTGGAAATGAAGGGTCAATATATGCGCCTATTAAATACTCGGATGATTTAATAAGAGCGAGGAGATAACTTTGGTAAAGGAATTAGGAATAGTCTTTTTAGGTGGTGGGGTTGGGGCAACCTTTCGCTTTTCTATCGGGTTGATGAGTCAGTACTTTGCTCTTTCCTTCTGGACCGGAACCCTCATTTCTAATCTTTTAGGTTGCCTCATTTTCTTTTTATGGGCGAATATTTCTTCAACAAAAGGCCCTGTGGATCTTTTTATTAAAGTTGGACTTCTGGGTGCTCTTACCACCTTTTCCACCTTTTGTTATGAGTTGGTAGTTCTTTTAAAAAGGGGACAGATGCAAATGGCGCTTTGTCTTTTCCTTTTAAATATACTCGGTGGAGTTTTAATGGGGATTTGGATTTTTCGCCAAAAATTAATCTAATCGCTTGCTGACCGTCCCTTCTAGTGCTTCTTATCGACTTCTCCGGGATATAGGGACCATTTCCCATCATTATTTTAAATATACTCGGAAGGGTAATTATGGGGATTGGGGTTTTCGACCAAAAATTGATCCAATTTCTTGATAAACTCTTCCGGCCTTTTGATCGCCAATTTTTTATCAAAAACAAATAGCATACCCCGAGATTTCTTAACGCTCCAAAGATAATTTTCAATAAAGTTTTTGACCTGGGGATGCATGGGCATTCGCTTTAATTTATTATTGGTGATGCGATTAGATTTTGAGTTTATATATTGTAAAAGCTTTTTGCGATGGCCAGGGTAGCGATAAATTAATTGATTTTTTTCATTAAGAGAACTAATGGGAAAGATCACCATTTGCTCAGGGACTAAGTGATTGGCGACGACGAAGTCGCCTAGGTCTTTGGCAAAATTATTGAGATCACCTTTTTCTTCGGCACTAGGTCTTGCGGTTACATATTTATGATTAAGATGCTCCATGATTTCATCACGGGTCTCGCTATCTATTTTGGGAAAAAGGTTATTAAAGTGAACAATGGCCTCAATCAGTGGTCCATAGAGACGTATCGTGGTGGTTTTCCAGGGGAGGGCGAGTAGCTTCTCTTTCACAAACTCGATTTCACTACCTTTTAAATTCTCACAGGGGAGAGCAAAGAGAATAATGCCATTTTCCCCCTTAATACTGAGCAGAAAAGATGATTTCATTTCTTGAATCTTTTTTATGATCAGATCGACCTCATTAGGACTTTTAAAATGATAACGGTCTAGTTCATAGCGATTGCGTGGGTAATAAAGGTGGTTAACTTTATTAATCCCTTTATTGATAAAAATTCTAAGGTAATTGATTAATAATTCGGCGGTGGCCTCCGCATCATCAAGAGCACGGTGGGCCTTTTCATGATCTATTTTAAAAATCTTACTCATATAGTTGAGATTTGAGTTGAGAAGATTTGGAATCAAGTATTTTGTCATGAGGTTGGTGCAAATACTTTTATTGTCCAACGGCTCGCGCCCTATCCGCTTTAAAACGGAATTAAAAAATGGGACATCAAATTGAGTATTATGAGCAACTAAAACACTATCACCCATGAATTCTAAAATTTCGTCAACCACATCTTCAATCAGAGGAGCATCCTTCACGTCATTTTGACTGATGGAGGTCAACTTTTGAATAAACTCAGGAATTTTCATTTGAGGGTTAATCAGAAAGTTTTTACGCTCGGTGATTTCTAAATTTTTGATTTTAACGAGACCAATCTCAATAATCTTGTCAAATTTATGATTTCCACCTGTGGTTTCCAAATCAAAGACACAGAAATTAAGTCCGTGGATAATTTCACTTGGACTTTGGTGATCAGGTTTATTTTCTTTCATAGACACCTTCGAACATTCGCCCGAAAAAGGTTAATAATTATCTTCTGTGGTACTCATTTGGCTCAAAGGCCAAGGGCATTAAATCCTTAAAACTCATCGTTTTAATGGTGCCGCTCTTATCTCCTATTATAACCTCTAATTCAGGATCAGCAAATTCACTCAATACTTGCCGGCATATTCCGCAAGGGGGCCAGCCAGCACTAGTATAGACGTAAATTTTGGCGACACGCATTTCTTTCTCTGAGACCGCCTTGAAAATAGCGACTCGCTCGGCACAAACTGTTGCGCCAAAACTAGAATTTTCAACATTACACCCACTATAGAGTTGGCCGTCAGTGGTAATCAAGGCCGATCCGACCAAGGCCTTAGAATAAGGAGAGTAGGCCTTATGAGACGCTTGAATCGCCATTTGTCTTAATTGTTCAATAACTTCCATTAAATCCTCTTATCCTAGTTTTTCAATTGTTTTAATTAAGAGCTGGCTAAAGATTTTCATGACCTTTAAGGCCTGATCTTTAATGTCTTCATGCTTTAATCGGGTTTTTTCAATACCAGCACCCATATTCGTCACGCAGCTAAGTCCCATCACCTTAAGGCCTAGGTGGTTGGCGGCGATCGCTTCGGGGACGGTACTCATCCCAACAAGGTCGGCACCCAAAGTGCGTAACATACGAATTTCTGCAGGTGTCTCATAAGTTGGTCCAAGGACTCCAGCGTAAACACCTTCTTTTAATTGGTAGTCTAATTCTTTCGCCGATTGATGGAGGAGTTTTTGTAGTTCTGGTGCGTAGCTATAGGTCATATCTGGAAAGCGGGGTCCGAGCTCCGCAATATTGGGCCCAATAAGTGGGTTGCATGCCATGAGATTGAGGTGATCTTTAATCATGATGATATCACCAGGGTTAAAGTCGAGATTAATTCCACCTGCGGCGTTGGTTAGGGTCAAATATTCAATTCCTAAAGTGGCCAGAACGCGCAGGGGGAAAACAACTTCTTCCATGGGAAGTCCCTCATAAGCATGCTGACGCCCTTGGAGGATGGCGACTTCTGTTTCACCAATCTTACCAAGAATGAGTCGACCCTCATGACCTTCAACCGTGGTGTCACGGAAATGAGGAATATCTGTATAGGGAATAATATATGGATCTTTTATTTGATCAACGAAGGCGCCTAGGCCTGAACCCAAGACGATACCCACTTTTGGGTGAGTGGGGTATTGCTTTTGAATAAACTCTGCTGACTGCCCTATTCTCTCATACATGATTCTTGCTCCATTCAATTTTCACTTCGTAAATTAAAGGTTTTTTATTTTTTGGTAGACTTTTATTAATGGTCATTAAGTTTGAAATTGAATCTTTTTCTAGTGACTCAATCATACTTTGTTGATCTCGATGGTGATAAACATCCATCAAGACATCGCCTTTGCTCACTTTTTGATAAAGCTTCTTCTTGAGGATAAGGCCAACTGAATGGTCAATTCTCTGTCCTGACTTAAGACGTCCGCCACCTAATTTCACCACATATTGCCCGATGCCTGTGGTATCCATTTTGGTGATGTACCCACTACTCTTGGCCTTGATAGACGTGATCACTTTACTTTGAGGGAGGAGGTCATAATTATTGATGACCTCGGTATTACCCCCTTGATTGCCAATCAAGTTTGTAAAGGATTTAAGGCCGCTGCCATCTTTGAGGGCCTTTTTGGCGAGTCGATTACCGGCGGCATGGGTTTTGGCGAGACCTGCGAGATGAATCATACCACCAGCTAATTCAATACTGATATCGGTGAGGTCAGTGGGGCCATTATTTTTGAGAGTTTCAATACTTTCAATTATTTCTAATGAATTACCAACTGCCATTCCTAGAGGTTGAGACATATCGGTAATGAGGGTCATCATATTTTTATTAAAACAAAGGCCTGTTTGCCGTAAACTTTTTGCTAAGGCCTTGGCGTCGGCCAATTTACTCATAAAAGCACCTTGTCCAGTTTTAATATCCATGACTAGGCCGTTGGCGCCCTCTGCTAATTTTTTGCTCATTATCGATGCCGTGATCAATGGAATACTATCAATTGTCGCCGTGACGTCACGTAGTCCATAGATAATACGATCGGCGGGACAAAGGTCTTTTGTTTGGCCAATCATGACCTGGCCATTTTGCAAAAATAACTCACGGTATTTTTTGAGTCCAATTTTAGTTTTAAAACCCGGTATCGATTCCACTTTATCAACCGTTCCACCAGTGTGGCCTAGACCGCGACCAGCAATCATGGGAACGTGGACACCGCAAGCATGGGCCAAGGGGCCGCAGATAAATGAGGCCTTATCACCAACACCTCCAGTGGAATGTTTATCCACTGCCAAAGCATCCTCGAAGACCATTTTTTTTCCGGAGTTTAGCATGCAATTGGTGAGAGCATGAGTTTCGGCGACATTCATATCTTGGAAATAGATGGCCATTAAAAGGGCAGTCATTTGGTAATCAGCGATATTGCCCTCGACTAGTCCTTGAATCATAAATTCAATTTCTTCGGCATCGAGTGGCCGACCATTTCTTTTTTTATAAATAATTTCGTATGGGGAGAAAAATGTCCTGTTCTTCTTTTGCACTGCAAGTCCTTGACGCTTAATGCACAGGGGCGTTAAAGTTAAATAGGGCCCTTGTCGGAGAAGTATCATAGGCCCTTTAGATAGAGGAGTAAACTCTAGTTTTTCAAGGAATAGATGCCATGTTTAGGTTGAAAGTCTTATTTATTAGTCTCGTCTTTCTAGGTCTTTGTGGCCAAGGGCAGTTAATGGCGCAAGATGGCGGCGGAGTTTTTGATGATTCTCTCGAGGATGCGATTATTGTTGCGACTGGCGGTGCTGGTGGCCTGATACTAGGGCTTTCAACGCTTTCTTTTGTGGAGCACCCCAGTGAGCATATGAAAAACTTATGGGTCGGTGCAGCGATCGGTGTGATTCTTGGTGTTGGATATGTGGCCTATAAGGCCGGTTCAAAAACGAGTGAAGGCTATAATGGTAGTCTTATGGCACCCAGTGAAGATAAAAAATTTGCAACCAGCTCACGTTATTCATGGCACGTTGCACAGCACGTCAGCTACAACACTCCATCCCTTGCCTCTAAATGGAAAATGTTATCTTATAACTTCACATTTTAACTGCGGTTAACGAGGGATAAGTAGAATGGGTCGAGTCATGTCGGCCATTGGCCTAGTGCTAATGGTCTTAATTGCGTTTGGATTAAGTCAGGACAGAAAAAAAATTCAATGGCGAACAGTGTTAACAGGCATCGCGCTACAATTATTCCTTGCTATTATCATTCTTAAAACGGGTCTTGGCCGTGCCTTTTTTGAAGGGGCGCGTAGCTTTTTTACTGCAATTCTCGACTTTACCAACGAAGGCTCACGCTTCATTTTTGGTTCATTGACCGATATTCCTAAAAATGGATTCATCTTTTTTGTGATGGTCCTTCCAACTATCATTTTTACCAGCTCTTTAATGAGCGTCCTTTATCATATCGGTTTTATGCAGGTGATTATCAAATGGGTCGCCAGAGTAATGGTCAAAGTCATGAATACCTCTGGTTCAGAATCTTTGGCCGCCGCTGCCAATATTTTTGCCGGTCAAACAGAAGCACCGCTAGTGGTTAAGCCCTTTATCAAAGGGATGACTGAATCTGAATTGATGGCCTTAATGACTGGAGGGATGGCGACTGTCGCAGGCGGGGTTCTCGCGGCCTACGTCGGCCTAGGAGTTGATGCCGGTCATTTATTGGCAGCTTCTGTAATGTCGGCACCTGCGGCGCTTGTTTGCGCTAAATTAATGGTGCCTGAAAGAGAAGAAGGCCAGACTCACGGAGAAGTAAAAATCCAGTTAAAGTCTAAAAGTGTTAATATTATCGATGCTGCCACTGAGGGCGCTGGCGATGGACTTAAATTGGCGATGAATGTTGGCGCCATGCTCTTGGCCTTTATTGCTTTGATTGCCTTAGTTAATGGCACTTTGGGAATGGTTGGCGGTTGGTTTGGCCAAACTGGCTGGAGCTTAGAGCTGATTACAGGTTACCTCTTTTCACCGGTGGCCTTTGTGCTCGGTATTCCTTGGGATGAATGCTATATGGTAGGTGTACTTTTGGGAAAGAAAATAATTCTCAACGAGTTTGTCGCTTATTTAGACTTACAACAGATGTTACCGACTTTAAGTTCACGTTCCATTACCATTAGTACCTACGCCCTTTGTGGCTTTGCTAATTTTAGTTCCATTGCCATTCAAATTGGTGGTATTGGGACCATCGCGCCTGGCCGCCGGCATGATTTAGCACGACTTGGTGTGCGATCATTAATTGCTGGGACCTTGGCCTGCTTTATGACAGCTTGTATTGCAGGCCTGTTAATTTAATTATTATTATTTTTTATATAGAGAGTTACCATGGCAAAAGAATTAATTATTAATCAAACCCTTAATGAGAGCCGCGCAGCTCTGGTTGATAATGGAGAAATCCTCGACTTTTTAATGGAAAGAGTGTCTGACACTCGCAAAAATCACCCTTCGGTCGGCAATATTTATATGGGCCGGGTCATTCGCGTTCTTCCAGGAATGCAATCGGCCTTTGTGGATATTGGTTATGAAAAAGCCGCATTTCTTTATGTCGATGATGCCTATCTTCCCTCCCTAGAAGAACAAAGAGAAATGGCCAATAAGGCCCAGGAACAGGCCAAGGGGATACGCGTTGGGGAGGTTATTCCCGATGAATTATCAACCCTTTCAGATGCTGTTAATATGCGCTTTCGTCCCGAAGGGGCCACCATTGAATCCTTCTTAAAAGAGGGTCAAGAAATTCTAGTGCAAATTGCGAAAGAGCCTATCTCCACCAAAGGACCCCGCATTACTCGACATGTGACTCTTGCTGGTCGTCATGTGGTCTACATGCCTTTTATTGAACATACGGGCGTCTCGCGCCGAATTGAAAAAGAGGAGGAGAGAGACCGTTTGCGAGAAATTCTCGATAATATTCGGCCCGAAGGGAAGGGGATTATCGCCAGGACCGTCGCTGAGGGGCAATCTCAAAAAACATTAAAAGCCGATTATAGTATGCTGGTTAAAATTTGGAAGGAAGTCCTTAAGCGCGCCGAAAAATGTAAAGCGCCGAGTCTGGCCCATAAGGATCTTAACTTTATTCAGCGGGTATTGCGCGACATTACTGATGAAGATGTGGGTAAAATTGTTGTGGACAGTAAAGAGGCCCAGAAAGAGGTGGAAAAATTTTGTAATAAATTTTTACCCTCGATGAAAGGTAAATGTGATCTTTACCAGGAAGAGATTCCTCTATTTGAAAAACATGGGATTGATTTAGAAATCGAGAGAGGCCTGAGCAATAAAGTCTTTTTGCGTTCAGGCGGCTCACTTAATATTGACCAGACTGAGGCGCTTGTGTCTGTTGATGTCAATACAGGGAAGTTTGTCGGCCGCAAAACTCTAGAAGAAACTATTCTTCGGACTAATTTGGAAGCAGTTAAAGAAATTGCTTACCAATTACGATTACGCAATTGTGGTGGGATTATCGTCATCGATTTTATCGATATGGAGAAGATTGAGCACCGTGAGCAGGTCTACCAATCTCTTCTCGACGCTTTAAAAAAGGACCGCTCAAAAACCAATGTTCTCCCCATTTCAGGTTTAGGTCTGGTGGAAATGACCCGCAAAAGAACTCGCGATACGCTTACTCGCGTTCTTTGTGAACCTTGTCCCTATTGCGAGGGCACGGGGCGAGTGAAGTCTACTTTGACCGTTTGTTATGAATTAGTGCGTGAATTGGTTAAAATTCTATCTAAATCCAAAGGCCCGAAAGTTTATATCTATGCCCATCCTGAGGTGACTGCCCGTCTATGTGGTGATGACCTGGATATGATTGAAACTCTCGAGGAACAATTTGGCAAAGCGCTTTTGATTCGTAGCGAAAATAATTATCATATCGAGCAATATGAAATTTTCCCCCAAGATTATTAAAAATAGTCCCTAAAGACCCCTTCTTGACTAAGACAGTATGGCACTAGTTCCATACTGTCTCAGTCACGCGTTTCAATAGCGGCGCGTCTTGTGCTTGTTTTTAAACCAGTCCTTTTATTAACGCGTTGAGAATATTCTTGGCACAACTCATGCACTCCTCTCGGGTATTGGAAATAGGCAGGATGACCTAAAGAACTTATGAATTTCAAAAGAAGAAGAGGAGAAGAAATGCAGAAGACATCGATTGTTAAAAACTTAGTGGTAGGAACTCTTTTATCAATGGCGCTCACAAGCTGTGGTGGCGGCAGCGGCAGTGGCAGTGGCGGTGGCAGTACCTACGGTGCTTATAATTCGGCCAATATCTCCGTCGATCAGTTTGTCAACGCTCTTAATAATGTCGACGGCGCACCAGTTTATGATGAGAGTGAAGTTGAGCTTTATACAGATGAAACTTATCGTTCGGCCGTTCCTGGGGAAGAAAATTGGTTTGTCATCTATGATGCCAAATTTACTGAATATAAGGCCATTAGCTTAGAGTATGTTCGTTCAATTATCTATTACGATTATTACTCCAATAATTATGCTACCGCAGATGAATTCCGCGATATTGAAGCTGATGATATCCTTGGTGGTGAAGTTGATGGCGATACATGGGGTGATGATTACGAGGTTGTCGACTATGATGCCTTCTCTGATTCTTTTTGGGGCCGTAACTCTGGTTTCGAGTATGAAGATGAAGATGAATCAACAGACACTGTTCTTCTCGCAGCAGAAAAAGAGAAGATGCAGTTTTTCCAACAAGCATCTAATCTTTCCTATGCCTTCAAAGTAGGAATGGACACCGCAATGAGTCTTGTCTCTCTTGGCGAAAAAATTAAAAGCATTCAAGCTAAGAGCGGTGGCGAATTGACCAAGGAAGACGAACTTGCTCTCAGTTCAGATATTGAAAAAATCACAGGTGTCAATCTCGACGAAATGATGGAAGCGACCAAAGACTCTGTTAAGAAACAAGAAGTTCTTGATGCTGTTGCCGATAAAATTGGAACAACTGCGCAAAACCTTGAGGACTCAATTTTACCTGATCTGTTAGGTGTTCAGCTCTAATGTTGAATAACTCCTAATGTTTTACTACCGGAAAGGCCACCCCCCCGAGGTGGCCTTTCTTTATCTAGGAAATGGATAGGTGCTACAAATATATAGGAGGCGAGAACGCTATTTTGTGCTTTAGAAATACAAAATCTTGAGGCCATATTAATAGTAAAATTAAATTTTTATAGTCGGGTATAGTCACATGATACCTGGTCAACAATATCTCAAATATCAATAGAAAATATTTACGAAAAAAGGTAAGTTAGGCCGTTGCTAATTGAACGTATTTACAAGGGAGTAAGCATGGACAATATAAAAGGAACAAAAACACATGACAATCTCAAGGCGGCCTTTGCTGGCGAATCTCAGGCGAACAGAAGGTATCTCTATTTCGCTAAAATTGCCGATGTTGAAGGTTATCCTGAGATTGCCTCAAATTTTCGAGCAACTGCCGAGGGGGAGACGGGCCATGCTCATGGGCATTTGGATTATCTAAAGCAAGTAGGTGATCCTGTGACTGGTCTTCCAATGGGCGATACAGTGCTAAACATTAAATCGGCGATTGATGGTGAAACTTATGAATACACGGAGATGTATCCTGGTATGGCCAAAGTCGCTAGGGATGAGGGTTTTAGCGAAATTTCTGATTGGTTCGAAACACTCGCTAAGGCCGAAAAATCCCATGCTGGTAGGTTTCAACAAATGTTAGGCACGATTACCTGATGTTTATTGAATAAGGACCTAATAGATAGGTCCTTATTCTTTTAAAAGGGGAGAGTCTATGCCCGATTATCCAATATCCCACTTGGCCGGAGAAGGGCTTTCTTATGACCCTAATGAGAAAAAATATTGGGATGAGTCGCTGCTTTTAGAAGAAATGACGAGGGTATTTGAGATTTGCCATGGATGCCGCCTGTGTTTTAAATATTGCGACTCATTTCCAAGTCTGTTTAAATTCATCGATGAAAATCATAATGGAAATGTCAGTCTTTTGGCCGAAGGTGAAGTTGAGAAAGTCATGAATGATTGTTTTCAATGTAAGCTTTGTGAAGTTCAATGCCCTTATACTCCTAGAGATAATCATCAATACCAATTAGACTTTCCCAAATTAGTTCATCGTTATAAGGCCATTAAATATAAAAAAATGGGAAGCTCATTTAGGGATAAGCTTTTAGGAAATCCTGATAAGGCCGGTAAAGTCGCTCGAATGAGTTTTGGGTTGGTCAATTTTATGAATCGG
>JBFGZE010000092.1:0-12225 GCA_041586955.1 Bacteriovoracaceae bacterium | reverse complement strand
GGAGATCTGGTAAAAATCCTTTAAATTAAGATAGTTAAGTTCTACTCCAATTGTGGATGGTTGTGGATATTTCCAGTTATCTGAAGGAGTAGCTTCGCATATCCATAATTGGCTTCATCGATCTTCCGTCTTACTCACTAGTTTTCCACTTACTTATAAACATGAATAACTATGTGGAAAACTTTTAGTAATTATTTGCGATATTCGCAAAATTTACCCACATTTTTTTCCACATGTGAATAAAAAGGGCCGTGGATAAGTTTACGCTGATAAAATACTTATCCACATTGTGGAAAATCACTTTAAATATATTAATAATACGAATAAAACCAGTTATTTATGGTTTTAATTTCTTGTGAGTAACTATGTGGAAAAAATGTGAATAGGTGTGGAAATAAAGTTATCCACGGCCTAATTAACAACTTTATCAACGGCCCTTAGAGAGAATTTTCAATTTGAATGATGTCTCGGGACAAGTTCATGTCTGATTTGACTTTGACTTCGACTTTTTTGACAGCATGTATCACGGACGAATGGTCTCTACCGCCATAGAAATGGGCAATATCCTTGAGTGTCGCATCAATTGATTTCTTAGAAAGGTACATTGCTACATGTCGTGCGTTGGCGATTTCTTTACTGCGACTTTTTGATTTAAGGTCGGCGAGAGGGATTTTGTAGAATTGTGATGTTGCGCGTGCGATAGATTCTAGTGTGACGGTTTTTTCATGAAGATCTTCTAGCTTAAGTAGGTCTTTGACCATAATAGTATCTATTTCAACGTTCATTAACTCAGCAAAGGCAGATAACTTTATTAAAGAGCCCTCAAGTTCACGAATGCTTGATTTGAAAGAGCTGGCGATCAAGTTAAGGACGTCATCTGGGAGGTAGAGGTCCAATTCTTGCGCCTTTCTTTTTAGAATGGCAATTCGGGTTTCTAGGTCAGGTCGTTGAATATCTATAACGAGGCCCCATTGAAGTCGCGTCTTAATTCGGTCTTCAATCCCATCAATCTCTTTAGGTGCTTTGTCTGAAGTAAATATAAGCTGCTTGCCCTTATTATGTAGAGCATTAAAAATGTGAAAGAACTCATTTTGAGTCCCTTGCTTGTTTTTGAGCTCATGAATATCATCAATCATGAGGATATCTATTGTTTCCGAGTATTTCTTTTGGAATTCTGGCAGTCGCTTGTCCCGAATAGAGTTGATCATCTCTTTCATAAAGTCACGAGCAGTAATGAGGCAAATGACTAGTTCCGGATTTTCCACTTTAATGCCATTGGCTACAGAATGGAGGAGGTGAGTTTTCCCGAGTCCTGAGCTAGAGTATATGTAAAGACAAGGGTATTTACCACGCTTGCCTGGTGCGTCAGATACAGCTATTGCAGTTGCAAAGGCCAGATGGTTGGATGGGCCAACAATAAAGTTATCAAATGTTTTATTAGGATCAATAAGAATACCAGTGTGATCGGGGTTCATATGATCTATGTATTGGGATTCGACTCTGGAGATGAGGTCGTCATGAGTAGGATTCAGATCAATTTTAAAGCTGGCATCCTTAAATGATTTATCACGGCCTACCAATTGATTTTCGTTAGACGCTGGTGTCGTATTACTTTCCTCAGTAACTACTTGAAATTCCGCAGAATATGGAGAGCCAAGAGTGGCCTGGAGCGCGTCTTGGATAAGTAACTTAAAATTGGACTCCATAATGCTTTTAATGAAGATAGTATTGACCTTAAATAGGACTTTGTTCGCATCAATATTGATAATTTCAAGCTTTTTATTAAAAAAAGTATTGTATTTATCAGTACTTATGTTTTTTTGGAGATGTGTCAGCACTTCCTTTATAAGGATATCAAATTCATCATTTTTAATTTGAGGCTCTTCTTGATTTAATGGGAAAAAATGCGATAAGTCATTATTATTACGGGTTTGGCCCGGCCCAGCACTTGAGCCTTTCTTGTCTTGAAGAAAGTGATCAAAAGGAAAATCCTTATTCATTAAACCCTCTTGGATAATGATCACGACATGTGAGTTGGAGATTTTTACATGATGGCAGGAGGTCTTGCAAATTGTTTTTCCTTGTAAATAGCGTTATTGGTAGTTGACCTTTTCAACGAATATCTGTAAT
The DNA here is from genome assembly GCA_041586955.1 of Bacteriovoracaceae bacterium. Classification (GTDB taxonomy): domain Bacteria; phylum Bdellovibrionota; class Bacteriovoracia; order Bacteriovoracales; family Bacteriovoracaceae; genus JBFGZE01. Next base: position 10,095 of record JBFGZE010000092.1, on the reverse strand, counting down.
AGGGTTATTCGCTGACTATAGAATAAAAATTTGAGGTAATACAATGAGCAAAAGAACTTGGCAACCAAGAAGAAAAAGAAGATTAAGAGTTCATGGCTTTCTTAAGCGCATGTCTACTTCTAATGGCCGCAGCGTTATTAACGCAAGAAGGGCAAAAGGTCGTAAGCAATTAACTGTTTCTACTGGATCTAAGTAGAAACCAATTAATATACTTATATGAACTTAGGCTTTGGTAAGGAATTTCGACTTTTAAATAAGGGGGATTTTTCCTACCTAAGAACTAATTCTAAAAGAGTGAGATCAGGTAGTATTCAAGTCTTCTATAAAGATGGCTTTGATCAAGATTCTGATCTCACGAGAATTGGACTTGCTGTATCTAAGAAAATTGGCAAGGCCAATGTCCGTAACAAAATTAAGAGAATTATTCGCGAGTATTTCAGGCAATCACCCTATAAGCACTTGGGAAAGGATTGTCTGATTGTTTTTTTACGAAAGGATCAGAAATTAAAACGAGGTGATTGTCCATCTTCGAAGCAGATTTCTGTTAATTTGGAAAATGTCTTTAAACAAATTACTCAATAAATTAATTATTTTTCTTATCTTTATTTATCAAAAAATTATTTCACCATTACTTGGGCCTCGTTGTAGGTATTATCCCACTTGCTCGTCATATTGTACGACCTGCTTTCAAAGGTTTTCCTTTTGCCGGGCCTTATGGTATTCATACAAACGTATAATTAGATGTCATCCTTTCTCTTCCGGTGGTATAGATCTACCACCAGAAAAATAGGTTTTTAGAGGTAATAATGAATTCAGATCAAAAGCGCGCGTTTCTTGCAGTTGTCCTTTCCGGTATTATTTTATTTGGTTGGCAAAAATTTTTCGCTCCAAAGATTGCACCGAAAAGGGTCGTAGAAACTCAGCAACAAATGCAAGTGAAGGAAAGTCCGATTGTCGGTCAAGCTATTCATGAGAAGTCTCCTACTGGTACTGCCTTAGAGTCAAGTTCAAATGCCACCGAGTTTAATAAAAAATTGGTTAGCCTTAAAAATAAAGAGACTCTTCTTGAAATTTCTAATGACTTTGATATTCAAGACTATAAGGCGCATACAAATGTTTTTCCTTTTCGCGAAATCTTTGGACAAGACAATAGATTTCAAATTTTCATAAAAAGAAATAATAAGTATACGCCCTTCTACTTTGACGAAATCATTGAGCAGAGTTCAAGGGAGCTTAAGGCAAAATCATCAAAATATAATATACAAGTTAATATTTCCCTTGATGAAAATGGCAAATCTAATTTTAAATTCACATCTGCCCATCCCGAGCAATATCGTTTTAGCTTCACATCTAAAGAGGACTCTCTTGAAAATAGGCAAGTTAAAGATTTCCTAGTTTACGGTAAAGAAATTATTCGGTCCACCATAGGCTCTAGTGATGAAGGTGACGGGCGCTACAAGTGGGCAGCATTGGATTATAATTTTCATCTTTTTACTCTTTTGTTTAACGATAGAAAAGTTGCTCGCTTTAATAGTATGGAAAGTGGTCTGGTTAATTTTGACCTAGTAGAAGCTTCTAGTGATCTCAATTTTAGCCTTCTTTTCGTCAAGAAAAATTATGATTACCTTCACAGCTTTGGCGAGAAGTTTGAATTAGCTGTTGACTTTGGTTGGTTTGGTATCATTGCAGTTCCAATACTTAGAGGACTACAATTCATTTATGAATATATTCCCAATTATGGACTAGCTATTCTTTTATTAACTTTCTTTATCCGTCTTCTTACGTTTCCTTTGCAGTTTAAAAGCTTTAAAAGCATGAAGAAGATGCAAAAAATTCAGCCAGAGCTCACTAAATTAAAAGAGAAATTTAAAGATGATCCTCAACGTATGCAAAAAGAGACGATGGATTTGTTTAAGCGTACCGGTGCCAATCCACTCTCTGGTTGTCTCCCTATGGTCTTACAATTTCCAATTTTAATTGCTTTTTATAATGTACTTTATAATGCGGTCGAATTAGTAAATGCTCCGTTTTATTTTTGGATTACCGATCTTTCTATTAAAGATCCATTCTATGTTTTACCCATCTTAATGGGTATTGCGATGTTCTTTCAGAATAAACTTAATCCCAGCGCGAGCGCTGATCCTTCTCAGCAGAAGGTGATGATGTTTATGCCATTAATCTTTTGTTTTATTATGAAGGATTTACCTGCCGGGCTTAACTTGTATTTTTTCTTTTCGACCTTACTGGGTATTATTCAACAAATGATTGTTTATAAAACTACTGACTAAAAAATGAAGTTTTTAGTAGATAGCAAACCAATTATAGCTTGTTCTTCTAGTCAAATCACTAATGCCGCTATTTCCTTAATTAGAATTAGCGGCTTTAAAAACTTTGATATCTTAAGGCCATTTTTCAATTTCGACTTTTCCAAAATTAAACCTCGTTATGCTTTTTTAACCGAAATCATTTCAGGAGGAACTGTCCTTGATCAAGTTGTTCTTACCTTCTTTGAGGCACCTCATAGTTTTACTGGTGAAAATATCTTAGAGATATCTTGCCATGGTAATTTACTTAATATTCAACGTATTTTAGATCTCTTTACTCAGAGTGGGGAATTTAGACTCGCTGAGGGGGGGGAGTTTACCTTTAGGGCCCTTAAAAATCAAAAAATGTCTTTATCTCAGGTGGAAGGCCTCGATTTGATGTTGAACGCCAATTCTAGCTTTATCTTAGATAAGGGTCTTGAAATCTTAGGTGGAAATTTACACCGTAAATACAACGAATTATATGAAACTTTTATTAAGCTAAAGGCCTCGGTTGAATTGCAAATTGATTTTTTGGAGGATATCGGTCAAGAAAATGCGCAAAAGCAATTTGATAATCATTTCTTAGCTTTCAAAAAAGTGATTAATTCTCTTCATAAGCGCACTGAGGGCCCACAGAACTCTCTTAGTGAGCCTGACATTGTGTTGGTCGGTCAACCCAATGCTGGGAAAAGTAGCTTATTTAACTGGATCTGTGGTGAGAGTCGCTCAATTGTTAGTCAAGCACCCGGTACAACTCGAGATTATGTTTCAGAGCTACAAAATTATAAGGGTGTTAACTTTAAGGTAATTGATACTGCGGGGATTCGATTGACTTCAGATTTGATAGAAGAGGAGGGCGTTAATCGCAGTAAGGCCCTCATTGAACGTGCTTTTTTTAAAGTTTTAGTCGTGAATCCATTAGAATCTGATCCGGGCTGGTTTACAGAAATTAGATCAATTGATTTTGATTTACTTGTGCTCTCGCATGCTGATGACCCTTCTTTCACGGGGGCTTGGGCCTTATTAAAAAATTCTTTACCAATTTCTACTCATTTAATTATTAGTGATTTATCGGGGGGAGAGAGTGGTTCTATAGGACCAGATGTCCACGGTCCTATGGGGGCAAATTTACAAAGTGGTTCTATAGGACCAGGTGGCGATGGTTCTATGGGGGCAACCTTAAATGGTCCTACGGGGGCAGATGAGGTTTTCCGTTTGGCCACAGAAAAATATAAAGAATTAATTAAAAGTAATCCCATTCCTCTCGCAAGACATAGAGAGGCCATCAATAGTATTTGTTTAAATCTTGAGCATTTTGAACGGTCATTGCGTGAAGTGGACGATATTGCAATAATTTCCTCCGAGGTCAACCTCATTGGACATGAGATAAGGGCCCTGATAGGGGTTATATCCCCTGATGAAGTGCTAAATGATATATTTACCAATTTCTGTATCGGAAAGTAGTGTTTACAAATAGTTATATTTATCTAGACTTATTTTAAATTATCCTTTAATTGTTCCACATGGAACAATTACGTTAAAAGTTCCACGTGGAACATATATGAAAAAGAATAAAGCAATAGATATTTGTATTATTGGCGCTGGGCACGCCGGGGCTGAAGCTGCCTGGATTGCCACTCAGTTTGACCTTGAAGTCGCACTCATTACGATGCCAGGGGTAAGTATTGCATCTACGCCCTGTAATCCATCAATTGGTGGAGTAGGTAAAGGTCAGGTTGTTAGAGAGCTAGACGCACTTGGTGGATTTATGCCGCAAGTTGCAGATCAATCAGCGATCCAATATAGAATCCTTAATGAATCCAAAGGGCATGCAGTCCAAAGCACCAGGGTACAAGTAGATAAAGATGAATACTCTCGCGTTGCGACTGAAATGCTAGAAAAGGTTAAGAATCTAGAAATTATTCAAGAAAAAGTCTTGCGAGTAGAAAAAGAAGGGGATCGTTTTCAAGTTACCACGGAAACGGGATTAATAATAACATCATCAAGAGTGATTGTAACTACGGGGACATTTCTCAATGGTAAGCTCCATTGCGGTTCAGATGTCGCCGCCGGTGGGCGAATTGATTGTGAAAAAGCACCAAGCTTAAGTGAAATCTTCACGAAGATACCTTGCCTTAAAGTACGTTTTAAAACGGGCACACCTGCTAGACTAGATAAAAATACAATCGATTTCAAGGTAATGGTTGAGCAGAAAAGTGATGAACGAACAGAGAATTTCCATTGGGCCCATCCTCGCCATAAGCGCTATATTGAGCAGGTTTCTTGCTATATAACCAACACAAATGAGAAAACACTAAAAATTATCCGGGAAAATAAAGAGAAAAGCCCTATGTATAATGGCCAGATCACGGGAATAGGGCCGCGGTATTGCCCGTCCATTGAGGATAAGGCCTTTCGTTATCTAGACAGAGATTCTCATCATGTTTTTGTTGAACCAGAGGGTCTAAATCGCGATTCCATCTATCCAAATGGTATTAGCACAAGTTTACCTCGAGAAACACAGCTTGATTTTATTAGAACAATTCCCGGGCTTGAAAACGCTGAAATACTCCAGTACGGATACGCCGTTGAATATGATGTTGTCGACACAGCAGAGTTAAACCTGGGGCTAGAAAGCAATATTGTGAGTGGTTTGTACTTTGCTGGACAAGTAAATGGTACATCTGGCTATGAAGAAGCGGCAGGGCAGGGCTTTATCGCCGGGGCCAATGCTGCTTTGGCAACCTTAGGGCGAGAAACCCTTGTTTTAAGCCGCAATGAAAGCTACATCGGTGTTATGATAGAGGATTTAGTTTCTGACCGGCGAGATGAACCATATCGCTTATTTACCGCCCGTTCCGAAAATCGCCTCTATATTCGGGAAGATAATTCGGTCTTAAGAATGGCCCCTTATAGAAAGGAATTGGGGTTAAATCTCCCGATTGACCGCTTTAACTCACAAGTATTGGATGAATTTAACCTTTGTGTCTCTTTAGCACGCAATTATATTTATAAAAACACCACGGACCAAAAAGATTATTTCATTAAGAGTTCCTATGGTGACCTTGTTACCAATATCAGTCTGGCCGAACTCATTAAGCGATCTCATCTCGATCCAGTGGATACCTTGAGTAGGGAATTAAGGCGCTTTGGGCTTGACTTTGAATGGCCATCAATAAAAGCAGCGGCCATTACTCTCAAATATGAAGGCTATGTAAACCGTGCTATGGCAGAGACTAGGCGTTTTGAAAAACTCGAAAAAAAGCGCATACAATGGAAGGTCTTAGTTGCCAACGCAAGTATCTCAAATGAGTGCCGCCAGAGGATAGAGGCCATTAAGCCGGAAACCTTCGGTCAGATTAACCGTATCTCAGGGATTAGGCCATCTACCTTGGCATATATTGCAGGAATCATAAATTAATGAAAAACTTTTCTGAAGCTTATTTAAAAATAATCACAACAGACTTTTATGGCCTAAATCTCACTCGGATATTGGACCCGCATGAATTTCAATTAAAGCAATATGAAGATAGCTTACTTCCGTTTAAGGCATTGCCTGAATTGATGAACATAATTAAGGATATTGATTTAATTTGCGATATTGGTTTTGGTGGAGGTTTTCCTCTACTTCCTCTTGCCACTTTTTTTCCAAGCAAAAAATTAATTGGTCTTGAAGCTCGCCGAAAAAAAGCTGAGGCCGTGCAGGAAATAGCCAAGCAAATGAACCTTACCAATGTCCAAACATATCATAAGCGTTCAGAGGAAATACTGTTTGACCGTAAGGCCTTCATTACCCTTAAGGCCGTGGGCAAGATACCGGTTTACCTAGAAAAAATAAATGCATTAGAGGAGACTTATGTTTTGTTCTATAAAGGTCCCAATGTCGAAGAGCAGGAGCAAACAGATGGAATTCCAGGATGGGAACAGATCTTAAATAGGCCTGTCAACCTAGAGGGTGCCATAGGCCGAAACATTCTTTTGTATCGCTCAAAAAAAGTTCCACGTGGAACAAATTCTTTTGATAAAAACCTTGTCAAAGTTTCCAACATCCTTTAACTTTTTTAGATCTAAAGAGTGTATCCAAGGGGGATAAATGGCTAAAATTATTGCGATGGCCAATCAAAAAGGCGGAGTCGGGAAGACCACGTCATCCATTAATCTTGCGGCGTGTCTAGCAGTAGCCGAGAAAAGAACTCTACTATTGGATCTTGATCCGCAAGGAAACGCCAGTGTGGGTGTTGGTCTCAATAAAGACGATTTTGCAGATAAGAATATTTACCACGCTATTATTGGGCAAGTATCCCTTAAAGAGGTAATTTATCCCACCGAGCTTCCAAATTTTGATGTTTGTCCAGCCGATAATAACCTGATAGGCGCCGAAATTGAGCTTGTGAGTATCATGGCGAGGGAAAGCAAGTTAAAAGCGGCCCTAGCGCCAATTATGGACGAATACGACTATATTATAATCGACTGTGCGCCCTCACTTGGCCTTCTGACTTTGAATGCTTTTAATTGTGCTCACGGAATCATTGTTCCCCTTCAAACCGAATACTACGCAATGGAAGGATTGGCACAATTGCTTCAAACGGTAAAATTGGTTCAGGCCAACCTAAACCCGAAGCTTGAAATGCAGGGAATTCTTCTTACGATGTTTGATGCGCGAACTAGCTTGCATAAGCAGGTCGCCCAGGAAATTAGACGTCACTTTGGGGATAAAGTTTTTGAAACAGTTATTCCAAGAAATGTAAAACTCTCTGAAAGTCCTAGTTTTGGTAAACCTATAATTCTCTATGATATCGAGTCGAGAGGAAGTTCTGCCTATTTGAATTTGGCCAAAGAAGTAATTATAAGGGAGCGAGCGCAAACTCAGGCCCTAGAGCAAAAGAGCGAGATACCAATAGTGCCAAAGAGTTTGGATATTGATGAATCGCATGTTCAAGAAACGACAATCTAGAAAAAATTTTTGAGAGGAATAAAATGGCTAAAAAAATGGCATTAGGTAAGGGTATTGCATCTTTAATTCAAGAAACGCCCAATGAAATACTAGCAAAAAAGTTAAAAAATGATATCAGCACGACACCAGCGAAAAAAGAAGTTGTGAAAGAGCAACCTAAAGAAGAAAGCGCTCCTTACTTAATTAGTGTCGATCAAATTAAAACAAATCCGAATCAACCGCGTAAAATTTTTAAAGATAAAGAGCTAGAAGAGCTATCGCAATCGATTATAGAAAATGGCATTATCCAGCCATTAATTGTAGGCCAGGCCAATAATGGGGTTTTCGATTTAATTGCAGGAGAGAGGCGCTTAAGAGCAGCTAAGAAGGCCGGATTAACAAAGGTACCAGTCGTCATTAAACGCGGTACTGACAAAGATAAAATGGTCATGTCTATTATTGAAAATATTCAACGCTCAGATCTTAATTGTATCGAAGAGGCGTTAGCTTATTATCAATTGATGGATGAATTCCATTTAACTCAAGAAGAGGTCGCAAAGAAATTAGGGAAGGAAAGGTCATCTATTGCTAATTTTTTACGGATATTGAAATTACCACGTCAGGTTGTCGATCAAGTTCAAAAAGATCTCTTAACATTTGGCCACGCAAAAATTTTGGCCGGAGTTAAAGAAAGAGAGCGCGCAATTCGCTTGGCCAACGAGGCCATTGATAAGCAATTATCAGTACGAGAACTAGAAAAATTAATAAAATCGAATCGTAAAGTTAAAGAAGAGAAAGCACCTAGTTTTGATCAAGATGAAAGATTAAATGTCTTTAGAGAGAAATTAGAAAAACAGACAGGCTTTCATTTTAAAATCGCTCAGAAAAGCGCAGGCGCAGGGCAAATTATTATTAAATACGGAAATGAAGCCGAGTTTAATGATGTTTATGAGTACCTATTAGACAGATAATGGTCCCATAGGACCACTTTTTCTGCCCCCATAGGACCATTTAATTTGCCCCCATAGGACCGAGCATGAATAGAAGAGAAGAAATATCTGCAATTATTGAAGAAGGTTGCCGCTTTGAGGGTAACTTATCTTTTTCTGGTGTCGCGAGAATTGCGGGAGAGGTTGTCGGTAGTATTTTTTCAAATGACACAGTCATTGTTTCAGAGGGTGCGGTTGTAGAGGCCGATATCAATGCAGACGTGATCTTAATCTCAGGTACGGTTACTGGAAGTATAAAAGCAACGTCTCGCGTAGAGATTATCAAGCCTGCAAGGTTTGAAGGGACAATTACAACACCATCCTTAATTGTGGAAGAGGGTGTTATCTTTCATGGCACAACAAGAATGATGGAATAGTGGCCAAACAAATGCTGTTTTGCACAGAAATAATTAATTGAAACTGTAATTTAGACAAATTGGCTTTGACAAAAGCTTGAGCAGAGATTATTCATAAGTTTCAAAATCATAAGTCCCTTGGGAGTTAGCATTAATGGATCAGATCGTAGCGATTTTTAATCAATTAGGCGTGGATAGTTCAATCTACTATCAGTTTATTGTGTTTTTAGTTCTGTTTAATATTCTGAACGTGACTTTGTTCTCTAAGCTCCAGTTTGTCTTAGAAACACGTGAAGGTAAAACAACTAAACTAGACGAAGTAGCTGATGGCAAACTCAAAGAGTTTGAAAACCTTATGGCCAATTATAATTTAAGAATTAAAGAGGCCAATGAGAAAGCTCAAGAAATAATGTCAAATAATAGACAAGAAGTTCTTAAAGAGGGAAAAGCTCGTTTTAAGAAATTCGAAGAGCAGATTGTTAACGAATCAGATGAAAAGAGAAAAGTTATTGAGCAAGAATTAGAGCAGCTGAAAGCTGAAGTTCTTAAAAGCTCTGATAACTTATCTAAAGAACTCGTTGAAAAGATTGTTCAATAAGGATCTATTATTATGACTAAATTATTTATCATCTTAACGATATTATCTTCAAATATTATTCTTGCTGCTGGTTCTGAGAAAGCGGCAGGTCATGTGAGTGACCTTGTCTATCCAGCAATAAACTTTATTCTTTTATTTTCATTCCTTGGTTGGAAGTTAAAAAAGCCAGTGGCGAATATGTTTAATAAAAACGCTGAAGACGTTGAGAAAACATATAAGTATGCTGAGGAAAAAGATAAAGAGGCAACGGTAAAGCTTAATAGTCTCAAGCAAAAAATTGAAAATGTTGATCAGGATTGCCAAAAGATTTTGACTAACACTCAAGAGCAAATGCAAGCATTTAATAAGTATCAGGAAAGAGAAACTGATGAAATGATTGCTAAGTTTAAAAGAGATTCAGATTTAAAATTAGATTATGAAAAGAATATTCTTGTTAATGAAATGAATTCAGCTCTAATTGACTTAGTGATAGATAAAACAAAACAAACGATTAAAGATAATGGTCAATTTCAAGACAAGGCCACTAAAAATCTCGTTTCCCGTTTATAAATTGGAGTAACGTTCGCGATGAAAGAGCAAAAGATAGCTAGAGCATACGCTCAGTCCATTTTTCAGCTAGGCGAAGAGCAAAATATTAAGATTGCTGATGAGCTTACGCAGCTAACAGAGGTGATTAACGAAAATAATGATTTCGAAACATTGTTATTTTTAGACGTTTTTACCGTTGAGGAAAAAACGGATATTCTTGGCCAGGTCATCGGCAAGATGAATCTAAGTGCAATGACGAAATCTTTTCTTTTGTTTATGACACAGGAAAAGAGAATTAATCTTTTCCCAATGATCTATAAAGAAGTTATAGTCATGGATGATCATAAAAAAGGTTTTTTAAGAGGTACTATTGAGGGCGCATCAG
>JBFGZE010000091.1:0-12227 GCA_041586955.1 Bacteriovoracaceae bacterium | reverse complement strand
CATAACTTGTTCCTAGTCGGATCGCGTCATCAGGGGATTGAGTGATGGCCACATCGTACTCACCACAAAGAAAATCCCTATAGGCCTCTAATTGCTCTAGATCATCATCAACTATCAGTAGACTTCTCTTTTTTATCATCACTAAACCTCAACTCTCTATAGTTTTTATAGAGGTAATCTTACTTTTAAAAGGTAAGTTTTCTTAACTCACAATAATAATTATTTACTAATTGTAAATGATTATTATTGAGATTGAAACAATTGTTATTGCCTTTTAAGAAAACTTAAAGGAAAAGCGTGGCAAGTTGCGATAATTATTTTGTAAATAATTTGGCCGACAAGGTTTATTAAGAGGATTAGGTAAGAAGCAGTTCAAAATCTTTCATGGTGAGCTTGCCGTTGAACATAGCATCTTCATCTGCATTAAGAAGGTCGTTAAAGAGCTCTTTTTTCATCTTTTGAAGCTCCAACACCTTCTCTTCAACTGAGGATTTGATAATTGGTCGGTAGACGGTGAGGTGATTTTGTTGACCAATACGATGGGCCCGGTCTATGGCCTGTGCTTCAACCGCAGGGTTCCACCAAGGGTCCATAATAAAAACATAACTGGCAGCTGTCAGGTTGAGGCCCACACCCCCGGCCTTAAGTGATATCAGGAATATTTTTGCTTGGCCTGATTGAAAGATATCAACTTGGCCTTGTCGCTTTTTGATTGTTTGGCTGCCATCAATACGCGCCCATTTCCAATGCTTTTCATGTAAATGGTGCTGAATGATGTTGAGGTAAGTGGTAAATTGAGAAAAGATAATCGCCTGATGCCCTTCCTCTAAAATTGGCCCCAAGGTTTCCATGAGAAATTCAATTTTAGTTGATTGAAAGTTATTATAATCCGGGTTTTTTCGGTCTTGGCATTGCCATAAACAGGATTGTCTTAACTCCAAAAGTCCTCGTAAGATTTCACCATATTTTTTCTTCGAGGGCGCAACATTAATTCTTTCGCGAATTGATTTGAGTAAATTAACATAATTATCTTTTTCTTCGTCTCCAAAATTGAGATAGACATTATTTTCAATTTTAGGAGGTAGTTCCGTCAGAACCTGATCTTTTGTTCGCCTGAGAATAAAAGGAGCGGCAGTTTTCTTGGCCACCAAGCGAGATTTCTTATTAGAGGTCGTGCGAAAAAATTGTAAATCTCCCCAAATTCCAGGAACTGATAAGTCGAGAATATTATAAAATTCTGCCAAATCATTTTCGACAGGGGTACCGGTGAGACAAATACGAAAATCGGCCTTTATTGTGCGGGCAGCAAAGGCACCGCGACTGCGAATGTTTTTAAGATGCTGGACTTCATCTAAAATGAAGATATCGAATTCTTTATTTTTAAAAGTATCCTCAGCTTCCTTTTTCATCACACCATAACTGGTGATAATAATCTTCTTATCTTCGGGAAAGACGCGATCGCCACCATGATAGACACAAATACTAAGATCGGAAAATTTTTGAAATTCTTTTTCCCAATTGAGAAGTATGGTCACCGGGCAAACAATAAGCACGCTATCGATCTGCTCGTTAATACTTTGCAAAAAGGAAATTGTTTGGAGGGTTTTACCAAGGCCCATATCATCAGCTAAGCAGGCCCCAAGACCGTTTTCATGGAGAAAACGCAGCCAATTATATCCCGTTTTTTGATAGGGCCTAAGGACATCAACTAGATGACTAGGAATATCGTATTGAGGGACCTCTTCTAAAGTCGCTAATCTCTTACATAAGGCTTCTTCTTCCGCTGTTAGAGCACCTTCTATTCCCATTTTTTTTAATTCAAAGAGTTCGAAAATACGGGCCCGATTAAATGGGAGAACAAAGCTTGTGACTTCCTCAGCAGGTATTTTATTACCATCCTCATCTTGTCCTTCTCCATCCGGACTAGCGGGAATAATATATTTATTCTGGTTTTCATATTGGGTGTATTTTTTGAGAAAGCGCAGAACGTCCTTTTGATCTTGCCCTAGAAGGACGAGCCCTTTTGAGGTAAATGAAATCCCCGTATCTAAGTCCATGTTTTTGATAATATCAAGGTCCATATTGCCAACGTGGAGTTCTAGATCAAACCATTTCGTGGTTGAAAGCTTTCTTTCAAAGCGAACTTTATTATTCCATTTCGAAATCTCATGGCGGTCATAATAAATATTAATGCCATAACTGAGTGCAAAATTAAAAAATGGATTAAGGCCATCAAAAATAGTGGTACCCGTGGCGGTAAACTTGACATAACTACTCTCTAAAGAGAATACCGAAAAACGAAAAAATAATTCGCCGAATAATTCGTAAATATTTTTATAGATATCTTTTAAGAGATGATTATCGTACTTTAATATTTTATTCCTTTTATTATCATAGATAACGGTATGTGGAGTGGACATCAAATGAGTCATATACTCTTCGATTGTATCGCGGGAGCTACAGCCGAGAAGCGTTTTTTTGAATTGCTCTTGTTCGTGTTTAATCGTTTTATGAAGTTGCTCTAGAAAATGGTAAGCATCTTTTTTCTTGCGAAATCCATCGAGGTGACCACCTGCAAAGCAAAAGCTTCGGAAGACTTCTGGCGGTGGTGCCATTTCTTCCTTTTCATTCTCAAAATAGAGAATGAAGTCTAGTTGAGTTTTTTTCTCGCCCTTGTTGATATGAATGCGGGGGGAGATAATCTCTTCTTCTAAGTCATCTATCGCCTGGCCATTAATTTTGAGAATTAATTGCTCACGAGACTCTAATTGTTGATACCAGCGCAAAATAATTTTGGACTGAATATGCATCCCTTTAAGTTTTATCTTTTGGATAAAGTCTTTCACATGGCCTTCCATATGAAAGGCGAGACCATTTTTCCAGTCAAAGAGATAGAGGTTTTCAAAAATACTGGTTTGTTCAACTTCTTCGCCGGCCTGGTTTTGGTAAGAAAAGCGCATTCTTGGAATATAGACTAATTCATCTTCCGAGGTTGAGACGGCATCATCAGTAATATTGACAATTAAACGACCTTTAAATTTATCAGGAATCGGAAAATTAATAGTTTTGCGATTATGAAGAAGGTATTGCAAAGAAGAGTAAGTAGGACTCCCTTGGACGCCCTGTAATTGATGAGGCCCTTTAAGAAGAGTGCCATAATCAGTGACTGAAGCGGCATAATTGGATTCAATTGAAATAGGTGGCCTTAAAGGGTCTTGGCCAACCATCTGCGCCGTTTCCTTGGCCATCGACTTATGAAGGTAGAGGATATAGAGAGCGGCGGTATGGGGACAATGGTTATCTTCTGACCAATCGTGACAATCACAATTTGAGCTAAGAGGTCCATCTGCACTATCTTCGAGGCGCTTTTTATAGACAACTTTGGATTCGTGAGTACGGTCTTCTTTAATGATTCCTGAAACGATAAAATAGGTGTCTGGCCCACCTTTGGCAAAGGATATGGAAACCTTGGAATTACGTAGAAAACGCATCGCTTTGGTTTTTATTGATACCGAAAAAAATTGATTGGACTTTTCTTCAATGTCCGAAGGTATCTTAAATATTGTTTGCATCATGTTCCAAAAATCCCATAAGTTTCCATTATACCAGATGATGGAATTTGTCGCCTTAGGAATAAAATGTCTCCATAAAAAAAAGCTCCTGTCACTGGAGCTTTTTTCTCGGTCATATTATGAGTTTAAGATATTAACTATTTTCGGTATAGGACTTAAGGAGCTTGGCGCGAGAGGGGTGGCGTAGTTTGCGTAGTGCCTTCGCTTCGATCTGACGAATTCTTTCTCGCGTGACGTAAAAGTCCTGCCCCACTTCTTCAAGCGTATGGTCTGACTTTTCGCCAATACCAAACCTCATACGTAAGACCTTTTCTTCACGAGAGGAAAGGGTAGAAAGAACTGAACGGGTTTGCTCGGATAAGGTGATATACATAACAGCATCCTGAGGAGAGATTGCTTTTGTATCTTCAATGAAGTCACCAAGAGATGAATCCGCCTCCTCGCCCACAGGTGTTTCCAGAGAAATAGGCTCCTTGGAAATTTTTTGAACCTTTTTGACTTTATCGACAGGTAATTCCATTTTATCGGCAATTTCCTTCGGTGTTGGATTGCGTCCTAGTTCTTGAATTAATTGTCGTTGGATGCGAACCATCTTATTGATCGTTTCGATCATATGGACGGGGATACGAATTGTCCGTGCCTGGTCAGCAATCGCTCGGGTGATCGCCTGACGGATCCACCATGTGGCATAAGTTGAGAATTTATAACCTCGGCGGTATTCAAATTTATCGACTGCCTTCATCAGACCGATGTTTCCCTCTTGGATGAGATCTAAAAATTGCAGGCCGCGGTTAGTATATTTTTTAGCGATGGAGACAACCAGCCTTAAATTAGCTTCAACTAATTGTGACTTGGCGTGATCAGCTTTTTTCTCACCATCTTGGATAATTTGGTAAACGCTGAGAATATCTTCATATTCCATTCCTGCATCTAGACCTAGACGACGAAGTTTACGAAGAATATCTTCTTGGGCGCGTAATATTTGTTCAATCTTACTATCAGTAGTGAAAAGATCCTTCGCCAATTGTCGCTTGTAGTTCTCATCACCAACGATTTTCTCATAGAGCACGCGATAGTTGTGATAATTATCGACCTCAAGGAATTTGAAAATGCGATCTTGCTGATCGTAAAGGTCTTTAAATTGAAAATAATATTTTTTAACGGGTTCAACAAAACTATTAATGACTTTACGATTAAACGTTAGGCATGTCAGTCTAAAACCAAGGTGTTCCATTTTTTGATGTTGCTCTGGCGAGAGCTGACGAATGGTTCCATCTTCATGTTCAATTTCCTTTAAAATAGCACCTATTTCATCGGCCACATCATTGATTTCTAGATGAACTTTTCTAACCTCATTTTGTGAGGACTCAATATCAAGACCGCGCACCAGGTCTCGCACATATTCGACTTTATTTTCTTGGGCCTCTATTTTTGCTTTAAGCTTAACGATCTCTTTCATGGCGTGAGAGGATTTTAAAGCAGAGAGAATAATTTCTCGCTCGCCCTCTTCAATTTCCTTAGCAATGGCGACTTCACCTTCTCTCGTCAGGAGGGGGACTGTTCCCATTTTTTTAAGATAAAGTTTTATCGGGTCTGTCGATGCCGATCGCAGCTCAGCTTTTTCTTCACGGGATAAGGTTTCTTCAATAATATCCCTTCCATCTAAAATGATACCTTCTTCTTCTTCTTCAATTTCTTGGTCTTGGATTTCAATTCGGGCATCAATAATGAGGTGCATGAGCTGATCAATGGCCTTAGGCCCGACAATACTCGCGGGGATTGCATCATTGATTTCTTCTACTGTGAGAAAGCTTTGATCTTTTCCCTTAAGGATTAATTTTGAAAATGTTTTTGAGTTTAAAAAGGCGCCGATTACAGACATTTCGCTTGCTCCCGTTTAAAAAATGGATAAAGATCCTATCTCAGACTAAGTAATTCACGATCAATCTTGGCCATTTCAAGAAGACATTCTTTGAGTTCACTTTCAGTTTGGAGATTCTTTTGCATTTCTTTAAGCGTTTGCTTTTTCGCTTTTAAGTCCTCCTCTTTAAGCTTTCTCTTTAAATCTCCCATGAGTTTTTTACAGGCCTTTTCATCAAGGTTTTGTGGCCTAAATTGGTAGATCGCAGCACCAATGATCCCTGTAAGCTCCACTGAATATTCTTCTGAATTATTCAAGCTAGTCAGAACATTGATATATTCCGATTCTTCAATTTCAAAAAATATGTCAGCGAGTTTTGAAATATATGTCTTTACCTCATCTGAGGTGACAAAATCAAGAATATCGGCCAAATAAGGGCCGTCTAGAATCTCTGGGTGCAAGACAATTTGCTGGAGTATTTTTGATTCCGCTTTCGTGATCTGTCTTTGTAAAGGTGCTGGAGTCGCCATCATATCTTCTGGTGGCGTTTCCATTATGGGCGCGGAAGTGGGGCCTGGGCCGGCCTTTCGAGGTTCTTGTTCTCCTTTCAGGAAGTCTTGATAAGTTTTTGTAATTGTTTGTGAATCAGATTGCAGTCCCAGTCTTTTGGCCAATAATTGAACCCGCTCTAGGGCCTTTAAGTCTTGCTTTAAAGGCCTGAGGATATTGAAGAAGTTTTGCAAAATTTCTAACTTACGGTCTGAGAGCTCGGGTACCTTTTCTGGAAATTGGCGGTCGATTTCTTCATCGATAAAGGGCCGAGCTTCTTCAATATTTTTCTGCAATGCTAGGTGACCCTCAATTTTAATAAAATCATCTGGGTCTTTATGTTCGTTAAGAGAGATATAGCGAGGAGTAATACCGTACTCCATAAATTGTTGATTGATTCTCTGACCGGCCTTGAATCCGGCCTTGTCGTTATCAAGGCAAAGATAAATATTTTTGGTTAATCCCAATAATTTCTTAAGGGATGTATCGCCCAGGGCCACCCCCATGATGGCGACACTATGTTCGAATCCATGGGCATAAAGACTAATTTGATCCATATTTCCTTCGGCGATAATGACAGCATCGCGCTCCCTGATAAAGGATTTTGCAAGGTGCAGGCCATAGAGTAATTGCCGCTTATTAAAGAGGA
Organism: Bacteriovoracaceae bacterium; assembly: GCA_041586955.1. GTDB lineage: Bacteria > Bdellovibrionota > Bacteriovoracia > Bacteriovoracales > Bacteriovoracaceae > JBFGZE01. The sequence goes on along the minus strand of JBFGZE010000091.1, from coordinate 5,596 downwards.
AAGAATCAACAGAATTCATATACTTGGCCATTTGTGAGTCTTTAATGGCCCGAGAGGTAAAGCCAATGACTTGGCCAAATTGGTCCCAAATTGGGAACATAATTCGTTCACGAAAGGTGTCAAATTGGGAGTCTTCCCGGTATTTATCAGGTTTGATAATGCCTAACTCTAAGGCCAATTGGAGGACCTTTTGCTTTTCTTCAGGGTCTTTGATGGAGTTAAAATACTGGGATAAAGCATTATTTGCTGGGGCGTATCCCAATTGATAGGCATCGGCCAATTCCCGGTTCCCATTGAGTCGATTGGTGACAAACTCTTCGAAGCCCGCTGCTTTTTTCGTTTGGGCCCAGCGGTGATAAAATTTAGCCGAATTGCCGAGAATTTTTTTCCCCAATTCAAAGCGGGGATTTGATTTCTTTTCCTGCTGGTATTCGTCGTAATTCCAGCCTAATGCTTGGCAAATATCTTGAAGTGCCTCAATATAATTGAGGTTTTTATAGAGCTGGACAAATTTAATGGCGTCTCCGCCCATTTGGTCCACGAAGCAATAGAACATATTCTTCTGATCATTAACTTGCATCGATGGATTATGGTCATCATGAAAGGGGCAGACGGCTAATGTTTGGGTGCCTTTCTTAGTGAGAGTGAGGTAATTGGAAATAACAGAAGAGATGGGCATCTCTTTGATCCGCATTTTCAATTCGTCTAAGGAAGACATTGAGGTTACCTCTTATTTGATTTAAGAACAAAGGCCTTGATGGGCACATTCTTTTGAAGGAAGATCTTCTCAAATTTAGTTTGGTATTGCACTAAAATATGCTCTGACACTTCGTTCCAAAGATCAAATGTTTTAAGCTCTACAGTAAAGAGAGGGCATTTATCCATTTCCTCCACCATCCACTCGGCATAACCATCATGATCTGTTTTAACGATCAATTCTCCACCGGCCTTGAGGATATGATGAGCGCGCTCAAGAAAAGGTCCTTGAAATAATCTTTTCTTATGGTGGCGGGTTTTAGGCCATGGGTCTGGGAAAAAATAAAAAATCTTATCAACTTCTGATTCATTAAAAAGGAAGGCCAACCGTTCCCCTTTGGCCCGTAAATAGCGGAAGTTTTTAGTGGGGTGCTTGGCCAATTTCTGTGCCAATTGAAAGCTACGTTTAAAGCGATAATCTAATCCGACGTAGTTGATGTCAGGGTTTTTCTCACAAAACTCCATCATAAAATGGCCATAACCAGAGCCAATTTCGACATAGAGAGGGGCCTCTCTTTTGAAGACATTTTGATTCCATTGACCGCGATGGGCCTCACCTTCATCATCCCGTAAAACAAACTCACCAAATTTTTCAAGGCGATCATGATAGGGGTTATCGTGTTTATATTCAAATTCTTGTTTATATGATTTATCCATAGGGCATTTGCTATCAAAAAAGCGTCAATGCCGCAATTGCCAAAGCGTTACATTATAGGGATTTGTAAGACATTTAGGGTCTAACTAAATTAGTTAATTTCTTAACTAATTGAAAACTCAGCGCTGCCCCGTGTTGTAGGTTACTTTTGGCATTTTCGGATTTCTGACAAAAGGCTTGGGTCATCACTGAGAATCCTTGGCCTGAGCGCTTCCACCATTTTGGGAAATTGGCGAATTTGATGCACCAGACGGCATAAAAGCTCCTCCGCTTCTTGATCACGGACAATTTGCCAATTGATGACATCATATTTGGTGTGGAAAAATAATTTAAATAAAAGCTCGCGGTATTCCAGTTTAACGGTCTTACCCATTTTATTAAGGAGTTCCTCTCCCACATCTGCTTCATGTATGGAAAAGTCCCAAGTCAGCTGATCCCCGCTTCCAAGATCAAGGGTTCCCTCATAAGTTTTAAAAATAAACCCTTTCTTGGAAAGCTTAACCAGCTTTCCGGATCGCGCTCCTTTGGAATAACCGTAATTGATTAGAGCGTAGGTGCCCAGACCGCCAAGAGCTAATACCAGAATAAATCCAAGAATGATTTTCTTTTTCATGGGGGCTTCCTTCAGTCTTTAAGCAAAAAACTCGTTGATTTTTTGAGCGATATATTGAATTTCATCATCTTTTAAAAAGGGATGGATCGGTAAGCAAATGGTTTTGCCGGCCCTCTTCTTCGTTCCTTCTTCTTCTCCAGGGCAGGAGCGCAAAGGACCTTCGTAAGTAAGGGGAGTGGCATAAAAATTGGTACTGGCAATACCTGCGTTTTGAAGATGATCTTGTAATTGTTGCCTGATATCCTCATTTTCACATTGGGCAGGATAGAGATGCCAAGAAGAGGAAGTGATAAATTTTTGGTCTAATAATTGAAGTGGAGTATGGCCCAAAGCTTCGTGGTATTTTTGAGCGACTTTTTTACGTGCCTGATTGAGACCTTCGATTTCCTTTAATTTCAATTGGAGAACCGCTGCTTGTATATGGTCACATCGAGAATTTCGTCCAAGGACATTGTCATCGCCACGCCCATGATTGCGAATAACCTTTATTTTTTCTGCCAATTCATCATCTTGAGTAAGAATACAGCCAGCATCACCAAAGGCGCTCAGGTTTTTGGTGGGGTAAAAGGAGAAAGTGACTAAATTATTGCGGCTGCCGATTGGTTCACCATTTAACAAGGTTCCCTGTGCTTGAGCGGCGTCTTCAATGATTTTTATATCATGTTGCAGGCAGAATTCTTCAATTTGATCGACCGGGGCAGGTAGTCCATAAATATGGACCGGCATGACGGCCTTGAGATTATGGGCCAAGGCCATTCTCTTAAAACTTTCGGGACAAATCAGTCCGTCCTCGGGGGTGACATCAACCATAATGGGATTGGCGCCGATATTGAGAACGGCTTCCGCCGTCGCATAAAAAGTAATGCCGGGAACACCAACATTGTCACCGGGCCTAATACCATAAGCGAGCAGGGAAATTTCTAATGCATCTGTGCCATTGGCGACTAATAGACAATGCTTGGCCCCTTGAAGCTCAGCGAATTCTTTTTCAAATTGAAAATTATATTCACCGTCAATAAAGGCCCCTTTCTTAATGATATCGGCAATTCGGTGATTGATTTCTTGTTGAAAACTTTGATGGTGTAGATCATGAAAATTATAAAAAGGTATCTGCATAAAATCGTCCTGCAATAGATTTAAATGATATTACGCCTATCATAGTTCTAAAGGGACGAAAAAAATAGCCCAACGTATAATGCAGAGCTTATTTTTTAAGCATATTTTCTAATATTTGCGCGGCCTTTTTGGCCTTCTCCGGATTATTGAGAAGACCTTTGATTTTCTCAACGAGACCTTGAATGTCTCGCTTATCTTGAGGAGAAGAGGAAGAAGGGCGAGATTCATCTTTGCGCTTCTTCCCATATAAATGTTTATACTTGGGAGCACCCATTAAAATAACCTTTGTTGATTCACTAAATTAAGCAGCTTGGGGAGCGCATCGATGGTGCCTTGCAACTTTTTTTAAGTGTTCTTCAATCACTTCATATAATTCTAATTTTGTATTTCTAGGATCCATGCCAAGCGGTAGGGTGGAGTAGATAACATCATTTTCTACTTCCGTGAAAACATACCAAACGTTACCAAGCTTCTGGAAAAGTACTTCTTTTTGGCCTTCTATATTTGTGTGAAACATTGATCCCTCCTGGATTCAAAGATTTTGGTCATTCCTCGACCTTGTATTTAGTTTTTCGGCATTCTAAAGGACAACTTGAGACTTTTTTAAGGGTGTAATAGGTTGTTTTTATTGTATTTCGTTATTTAATAAAAAATAATGAGTAGAAAAGCGAAAGGGTCGGGATTAATAACGGGCCTGGAGTCCCAGAAAATAAGAAAATTGGGCGCCACTTTCTACGTGAATTGAATCTTCCGCACCATCATTCCATAAGCTCACATCACTTTTATTATTGGCCTCAACTGAATGGGAGAGATTGAGAAGAATATTCATTCCAAAAAGAAGGTCAACTTTTGGGAAGACGTCTAAATAATAAATTTGGGTGCTGGCCAAGGGAAGGATTTGGACGGTGGAGAAAACGCGGCGGTCTGATTCAAATTGTCCATGGTAATGAATATCGTAGCGAGAAAATTGTATCTGGGCAGCACCGACTTGGCTCCACTTCCAATTTTCTGAGCGGTAAAAATCATAGGAAATAAAAGGCCCGATCGCCAAGTGTAATTGTTTCTCAAGGGCATCACCATCATTTTCAAGAAATAATTTATTATTGGCAAAGTCCATACGGAAAAGGCCACCAAAATAAAAGCGGTCGGTGAGGTCAAATTCCATTTTCTTTCCATAATAAAAACCCAGCCCCTTTCTGCTTTCTGGGCTTCGTTGTGTGATCCGACTTTTATAGGGGTAGCTTTGATCGAGAGAATGCCCCATGCTGAGAAAAGCACCGGCCCGTAACTTTTTCGCGGCGATAAAGGGAAAATCATCGGGGAGAGGTTCCTCTAAACGGTAGTCTGTGGGATCAATACCGCTGAAAGAGATAGGAGTATTGAATTCGCGCGTATCCATCGTTATTAGTTTAACAAACTTTTTCGGAATCCAAGCGGTATTGCCATTGCGGTCCAGAGTTTCGAGGAATTCATCCTCATCGAAAGGATTATATTGAGGTTTAATATCGTAGTTTGTCTCAAACGGGGATTTTGCAAAATAGCGATCGTGGATAAATATTTTTTCACCCTTGCGAAAAGTTTGCAATATTTTTGAATTCATTGACGGCCTATAAAAAAGCGGAGCTTCCCATACGATCACCACCGCCTGGCCAGCAGTCAAAGTTAGGGAAATGAGGTAAAAAAGAAGTCCACTTAATTTTTTCATAAAATCCAATCGAAACGGTAACCGAATGTGACATAAAAACTAATGCCTGACCCTTGGTGCGATAATTCGCTCCTATTGGGCCGATTGGTGGCCTTGACATAATTTTTAATGAGTTTATATCCACCACCCATTAATAAAGGGCCCCAATGAGTATTTTGCTCGCGTATTATATTGAAAAAGAGATTGCTGCCCTTTAGTTTATCTTCAAATTCCCCCTGTGTTGACTGGTGAATAAGGGAACGAGTATAGCCAATTTGTAATGTGTTTTTGCCATAATGACTTCTGCCAAAAGAAAAATTAAGCATCGGGCCTAAGTGGAAATTGCGCCAACTTGCCGGTACTTCATCTTCAATGAGGTAATTACCGAATTCCATACTTGTACTAAGGCCAAATTGAAGAGCGGCGTCAGTATTAATAATATTTTGAAAATGAAAACTATAAGAATTCGCATCATTGCCAACTCCATTGTAATATTCGGATAGAAAGGACCAATTGACATTTTCCCAATTGGCCATGACGTATTGAGATAATTCAAACTTGGTATCACGTTGATTAAAAGTCGTTTTTTTGTTTGTTAAATTAAACTTCTCCTGGGGGTAGAGGTCGACAATTTTCTCAACGTTGACCAAATTACTGGCCTCGGTAATATAGCGAACTTTACCTTCTTTATTAAAAATAAAGTTCTCGAGACTGCCAGCATAAATTAATTTCGACACGACAAAGATATTCCGTTTGGTTCGAATTTGTTTTT
>JBFGZE010000090.1:0-12331 GCA_041586955.1 Bacteriovoracaceae bacterium | reverse complement strand
TAAGTCCGGCAAAGAGAAGCTATAAATAAGGTACGTGATATTTGAAAGGGCACGTACCTTTTAGATCATTAGATTCTATAATGTTCTTGAAACCATTTTTCTTTGAAAATTTCTTTGGCCTGAACGCCTAGAATACCCTGCGCCTCTTTCATGGCATTAAGCATAACATCGAGTCTTTCATTATAAGCTTTCTTGATTTGTTTGGTAATGATATCGACTTTGACCTTATTAAAGTTTTGATTGGTCATTTCTTTAAAAAGGAGAATTTTTAATTTTCTAATTTCCTGAGTGGATTCATCGACCTTGCTGATAATATCGGTATGAAGGTTAAGAAACTGATCTCTTTGCTCCTTTGATAGGTGTGGGCTTTTTTCTAGTATCATACGAGTTTTTTCGACTAAATCTTGTCTTGAATGAATTGATTTAACCATAGACTTTTCAGCGGCAATCTCTTTTTTTGTTTTGGTCGCGCAACCACTAATCATCAATACTAAACAGAAAATACTCGTTATAAACTTCACTAGGTCCTCCTTTTGGTGAATGTATTATTTTTATTAGACACCTGATGGGGAGGCGAGAGAATGAGCTTTTGGATGGAAAAACATGATAAAAAACAGCTTTTGATCGAGTTTTAGCGAGTTATCCTTGGTTCTTGGCCCGCGATAATGACCATTTTGAACAGATAAAGTTATTTAAGCGGTTAATAATTGGCATAACTAAATAAGACATGAGAAGAACAGAGATCGCTGTACTAAGTGATGTTGCGGTTGTCCCTGTGAGTCCCGTCAGCCTATTGAAGAGTGGGGGAATGACCAAAACTAAAGGCAATAGGCCGATATAGGTAAGCACTGACATCTTGAGGCGACTTTGGGGATCTCTTTCAAACCAAAACTCTAAACCAGAATAGGAATTGATTTTGGTCTCTTTTTCTGAGATGAGATCTAATTCATTGAGTAATTCATTATGGATGGAGGAGTCTAACCATCTCGATAAGAATGCTGAATTTTGAAAGCGGAACAGAGAAATGACCTCTTGATCGGTACCAAAAGAGTCGAGAAGTTGGCCATCAATGAAGCCTTCAAACTTTTGTGACTCGTCGGTGACTTTTTTATACCAGCGATAGAATTGCTCCATATGATTGTCTTTAATATGGTGATGCACAATAGATGTTACTTTTTGATCTTTCATTTCGCTCAGGCCGATTTGGAGTTAAGCTTTCTTTGATGGAAACTATCCTAACAAAAATAATTTAAGACTCCAATTGGTATGTACTTCATTAATTATGTTAAGCTTTGTGAGCTAAATCATCTCTTCGGCCTTTACAAGGAGATTATTATGAAAAAGAAAGTCTTAATTGTACTCACAAGCCATGACAAGCTGGGAAAAACTGGCAATCATACAGGTTATTATTTACCCGAGGTCACTCATCCTTATTTTAAATTTATAGAAGCGGGGATAGAGGTGGACTTTGCTAGCCCCAAAGGGGGAAAGGCCCCGATGGAAATCGCCAGCCGTGACCTTTCTGATCCTTATAATAAACGTTTTTTAGATGATAAAAAATTAGTTCATCGCGTAGAGCACACTATTCCCCTTGAAGATATTAACCCCGATGAATATTCAGCGATTATGTTTGCAGGAGGCCATGGAACGATGTGGGATTTTCCCAATTCAAAGGAAGTTAGTCGCCTCTCATCGTTAATATATGAAAAAGGGGGAGTCGTCGCCGCCGTTTGTCATGGGCCAGCGGCACTTATCAATGTTAAGCTTCCAGGAGGTCAATACCTGGTTGAGGGGAAAAAGGTAACAGGTTTTAGTAATGAGGAAGAGGATGCGGTACAGATGACCGGGAAGATGCCTTTTCTCATTGAAACGTCATTGCGGGAAAGAGGCGCCCAATATGAGAAAGCTGATTTATGGCAAAATAAAGTCGTCGTTGATGGCAGGTTGGTGACCGGACAAAACCCTGCGTCAGCAAGCGCTCTTGGTGAAGCAGTGGTTAACCTTATTAATCATTAATATCATAGGGGTCCCGCTTAGGACCTTTCATTTAGAGTCTATAATGCTCGTGGAACCATTTTTCCTGATAGATTTCTTTGCCCTTGACTCCAAGAATTTTCTGAACCTTACTCATCGACTTGAGCATGATATCGAGTTTATCATTATAGGCACTCTTAATTTCTTTGGTGATGAGGTTGATTTTTTTTCGATTATAATTTTTATCCGTCATCTCCTTAAAAAGAAGAATCTTGAGTGCTCTTATCTCTTGATTTTTTTCCTGTACCTTACTGACAATAGTGCTGTGTAAGTCAATAAACTGATCTTTTTGCTCTTGGGAGAGATGAGGGCTTTTATCTAAAATCGCTCGCGTCTTTTCTATTAGGTCTTCTTGTGAATGCACATCTTTAACCAGCGATTTTTCCGCGGCAATCTCCTTTTTCTCGCTGCTAGAGCAACCGGCAATTAGGAGAGTGGAAAACAGAATGGCCAATAATAATTTCATAAGGGCCCCTTTAAGTAGTTTTTCATTGCGATTAAACACTATCTAAGAAATAAAGTGAAGCGGTTTATCATTTACAGAAGGTGATAGATAATACTTACTGGCCTAAGTGCCACAGAATGTGTTTTGAACAATTTCTTCAGGTTTAGGTGGCAGCCGATAAAAATTTAAATCCGCTTGGTATTGGTAGGGGCCCTTAAGAAGTAGGTTCATCTCATTAAAGACAGAGAGGTCTCCCTCAACCGCTTTTTCGATGGCCCGCTCAACTTGATGATTGCGAGGAATATAGAGGGGATTTATTCGATTCATCTTTTCTTTAATATCACTATAATCCAAATGATGAGTACTTAAGCGTTGTGTCCATAAAGTTTGAAATAATTTATACTCGGTCGTGGCGGGAAAATACTCCTCTGACTTTTGGCCATCTAAAGTATTCGCGAGCTGGCGAAAACTAAGTGTGAAGTCGAGCTGCTCTTTTTCTAAATAATTAAGCCAAATTTCAACCAATTTTTGATCATCTTCTTTTTGATTTTTATTGGGATCGAGTCCTAGCTTGGCCCCCATTTCCTGCGCCCAGGAAGCGGCAAAAAGATTTTTGATTGTGCTCAATTCATCATTAAGCTTTTCTACAGCAGAATTTTCATCAGCATCCACTAGAGGAATAAGGCATTCGGCAAGTCGTGAGAGGTTCCACTGAACTATTGGCCCTTGATTCATATAACAATAGCGGCCATTGCGATCAATATAGCTATAAACTTGGTTAGGGTTAAATTGATCCATAAAGGCGCATGGGCCATAATCAATTGTTTCTCCTGAGATCGACATATTATCGGTATTCATGACTCCATGGATAAAGCCAACGCCCATCCATTTTGAAACTAGTGAGACTTGAGACTTAATGACTTCTCTTAGAAAAAGGATAGCGGGATCTTGGTCATTTTGCATCCTAATATGAGGATAATGGCGATCAATGCTGTAATCGAGAAGAGCTTTTAAACCCTCAATATCCCCTCTTGAAGCAAAAAATTGAAAAGTGCCAATGCGGATATGACTAGAGGCCACTCTTGTAAAGACACCACCAGGTAATGGCCCTTGTCTAAAAACATTATCACCAGTTGCAACCGCCGCAAGGGCCCTCGTCGTTGGAATACCTAAGTGATGCATGGCCTCACTTACAATATATTCGCGAATCACGGGACCTATGGCCGACATCCCGTCTCCATTTCTGGAGAAGGCGGTGGGGCCACAACCTTTTAGCTGAATATCAAATCTTTTTCCATTAATATCAATTACTTCACCGAGAAGCATCGCTCGTCCATCGCCAAGCTGTGGAACAAAATGGCCAAATTGATGGGCCGCGTAGGCGAGCGCGACAGGTGCTGAGCCTTCCAATAGCTTTTGGCCTGAAAAAATACTGGCCAGTGTCTCTGGGGACTCGGCATTGAGGTTAAGGCCTAATTGGAGAGCGAGTTCCTCATTAAATTGTAAAAGATGTGGATTTGAGAAATTGGCCGGAATTGCCTTGGCATAAAATCTTTCAGGTAAATGGAGGTAGGTATTGTCAAAGTTCATATATTTACAGCCTAAGCTAATTGGCAGGGATAGTCATTCAAAATTCAAGTCTTCGCACCGCGCTTATTGTTCAATAATAATTGGAAGTTCCTTAATATAAGGATTAGTAGATAAAAGCATATAGTTGTTCTTGTCATTCCAGCGACATGATCAAGTTTTGCGAATAGTTAAAGAAAAATATTATTAAAAATGATATTGTCCTTTATTTCCCTGAATCCATTAATTCAATTCTTGGCGTAGCTTTTTATTGCCATCAATATCCCAATGGCTCCATTGGCCATTTGCTTGACCATTCTTGATATCGCCTTCGCTCTTTTTTCGGCCATTGTCGTACCAATAGACCCAATGGCCGTTTTTTTCACCATAAAGATATTCACCACGTTCTTTGAGTCTACCACTTGGATAGAGAGATACCCAAGGTCCATGCTTTTTCTCTATTCCATCACGATCTTTGGCGAGACAAAATTTCTGTAAGCGATCTTGAGTGTGAATTAATTCACCTTGGGGGCAAGGGGAGTAAATCGTGGTGATATACACGATGATTAGAAGAATAGTAATAATCGCAATGATATTTTTGGAAAGTGATCTTTTAAAGCTCATAAGACTAAAAATAATAGGGCACGTGATACTTAATGGCAACGCAGGCAGGCGGAGTTTTCAATATATCACGTACCCCTAAAACGGACCTCTTATTGGAATTGGCCCATATTTGACCTTGGATTGATCCTTTCCTTTAAAACGGTAAAGGTTTTATTAATCGATTGACCAGTCATGCTTCTCACATGGATAAGATAGCGACCTTCTTTTAGCGACCCAAGCGAAATAATTTTATGAATTGGCCTTATGACTTTCTGACAAGGCCCAGTGGAGAGCACTTTGAGAATAGGGAGAACGACAAAAACATTGCCATACTTGATTACTTTAATATCTTGGTCAAATAACTCAAGGCAACTTGATCCTATCACTCCTGTCAGTATTAATTTCCCCTCATTGTTTTGCTCAAATGTTTCAGGTGTAAAAACATTGGAAATAGGCGCGTATAAATAATCATCTGTTGTTTCTGTGGATGCTTTTCCTACTTTAAAGCCTTTGTTTTTCCAGGCAGTATTTTTGTCCTTGTATTGAACGGTATAGTCACCAGCCGCCAATTGACCTAAATTAATGACCTTGGAGTAGGGCAGCGGCCAATTGAGATAATCATCGAGTTGGTCGGTCATACCTTTACTACATTCCTCAATTTTTTTGATATGTGCATAAGGGATGACCTGAATTAATTTTTGTTCTTTTTTGAAATTAACTTTAGGGTTTGCCAACTTATAACAAACGTTGGGTAAGGTGCCATCCACTACAATTTGAATATTATCGTTATCATCAAATCCTTCGGGGATTACGAAAACATTTTTTGCTCCTATTTCTTTTTGGGGCAAGGCCTTGGCCAAGGGTGAAAGCGACGTTAGTAGCGCCATTTGTATAATAATAAGAAGTTGTTTGCGGGACATGGGCTTCTCCTAATTGTTTATAGATATAGATTCATTGTTTTCAATATTTTCTTCACTTGCGAAGGATACCTCCTGGCGGCTGATTTGAATTAAGCTTTCGACAATTTTAGCGAGGGGAGTTCCAGAATTGGCCATAAATTTGGCCCCTTCTATCCATCTTTTTGGGAGAGGCTTTTTGCCATCCCATAATGGGCTTCCTAAGAGCTCATAGTCCATAAAGGTGAGTGCTTTAGTGCCAGCAGGAGGAGTCCACATAAAATCGGGGTGATAATTCTGATACCATTCTCCTCCGATGATATTTTCATTCGCATCTAATTCTAAATCGTAAACATAATAAACGCTCTTATCTAAATCAAAACTATCATCATCTCGGGGAATAAGGCGGGGACTGGTTTCCGCCCCGTAGGTGAGTCTCATGCCTACACCAACAATATATTTAGTTTTTTTTCCACGATGCTTTTTAAATTTATCGAGCGGGTAATCGCTCAAGGCGATTTTTGCCTCGGATAAATCATCAGTTTCTTTCATTGTTTTAGGATTGAAATAGGCATACTCATAGGATATCACAGGCTGATTCCATACTTCATAATCATAAGTCGCATCGATCACAAAACTGAGTTTCTCTTTTCCTAAACGATTGATAACCGCCAAGTGCCAGGTCGCGGGGTTACTATCTAGACAGTCTTTGAGGATGATACGACCGTTCTCATCGGTTTCCGGTTCTTTTTCATTACAGCGTCCCCCCAGAAAACGAACGGGAGTTTGAACCTTGGCCCATAATAAGGAGGCGAGCGCTTTAATATCTGCGGGGTAGAAAGGAATTTTGTATTTCCCATCGAACGATGGCAGAAAAATTTTATTGAGCGGCCGTTCCATCATATAGGAAGCCGGTGCCCAGCCGTGGCAGATGCCCATCCAGGATTCTACTTCTCCATTGGCATCAAAATAATATTTCCCTTCGGCCCACATTCTATCAGTGAGGATTTTGGCGTCTGCACCAAGCAGGAGATCATATTTTTCCGACGGTGATAATTTGTCGAGGTCGCGAGGGTTATTTGATCCCAATAATTTTTTGATAGGCCTTTCAATAACGTAATTATGAAATTCATCCCATGCTTCGTAATAATTGAATTCAGAGTCTCCATAACGATTGCCTAAAATTCCTTTATAAATGGGCCAATAATCATCGGACCATGGCCTGGTGTCGACGGCACCTTTAATGAGACCTTGGGCCTCCATCTCAGCGAGGTTATTAATATAGGTATAACTGGCAAGAAAATTTTCAACGCGGTCATTCTCTCCTGGAAGAGACTTTTCACCCCGGCCTCTTTTTGGGGGAATAATACTTGCCCGCCACTTGTTTTTTTGATTGATAAAACTTCCATTTTCAATTTCGTCGGGGCTAAACCATTGATTGTCAGAAGGCGGGAGCGGTTCGCCTAGGCCATTAGTCTTAGCGGGAAGAGTGTTGAGAAATTCCTTGGGGTTTTGTTTATATTGATCAAGCGACTGTTGCAGCCAGCTGTCACTTGCAAAGGTATTGAAAGACATTGCTGTCAAAAGGGTCAGTAGCGTGAGATTTAATTTTTCCATAAATTTCTCTTGTTCAGATTTATTAGCAGCAACAGTAAACCTGCTTGTGGATTCCTCGCCCATATTAAAAACCAGGTTTAAACTTGATTTTTATCATTAAATAAGAGGCATTAGAGAGAAAGGAGGTCGTTTCCCGGGTGCTCGGTATTATTGTCTGATTCATTGTGTTGCCGAACACTATCTTAAATAGAGTTAATGCTAACCCGGCGCTTGTAATCGTCTGCGTGTTTGGCGTTGCGCACGAGGTTGCGACCTAGAAAGGAGTAACTATCGGAAAGTATTTCTTTGTTTTACAATGAGCGTTATCTAGTCTAAGTAATACAACATAATAGAGGAGCCTATGAACGATAAAACAAGCGATCCCTTACATGGTATTACCCTCAAGGCGATACTGACTGACCTCATTGAGCATTATGGTTTTGAGGAGCTAGGGCAACGAATAAAAATTCGATGCTTTATCGATGACCCCAGCATTAGTTCCAGCCTAAAGTTTTTGCGCAGAACCCCCTGGGCGCGAAAAAAAGTTGAGCGCCTCTACCTTAAAACGCCGAAAAAAAAATGAAGGGTTTCTGAATAATCTCATTGCACTCAATAGAATTAGAGAGGCCGTGAAATTTTTTAATTTTAACTAATGATTTCAGGCCCAGCGACTATCTCGCCAGTCCTTTTGTTGTTCTTTCGTGAGAAATGTCCAGGCAACGATACGGCCGATCTTTTGACCTTGTTGCATTTGGATGGTTTGGGAATTAACTACTTTTACTTCTTTGAGTGTCTTATAAATTTCAGGAAGATTGTCTTTCTTTGAGACTAAAGTTGAAAACCAAAAACAATTATTTCCCTTGAGGGCGCTTTCACGAATCATCCGTTTAATAAAATCAAGTTCACCCCCTGGGTAGGTGAGTTCTGATTCCTGGCCACCAAAATTTAAGATTGGTTTCGCGGTAATTGTTTTCTTATTTCCTCTTTTTTTAGCATTTAATTCTAGGTTATGGATCTTGCGAGCAGTACCTGACTTTGCTTCCTCTAAAGAATTATGAAAAGGAGGATTACAAACAGAGAAATCAAACCGGTCATGACTGTGTATCATATCGGTAAAAATATGATCAGCTGATTTTTGTAAGCGGCATTGAATTTTACCGCGTATCACTCGATTAGACTTAATGATCGCTTGAGATGACTTTATGGAGTCACGGTCAATATCTGCAGCGATAAATTTCCAGCCATAAATCTGGTGACCGAGGATGGGGTAAACACAAACAGCACCTGTGCCGATGTCGAGCCCCGTTATGTGATGGCCCTTGGGGATTTCGCCTTCATTAGAAGCGGCGAGAATATCCGCCATATAGTGAATATAATCTGCTCGACTGGGAATAGGAGGGCAGAGGTTTCCGGAAGGTAGCTCCCAATTTTTTATTTGATAAAAATGGCCAAGGAGCGCCTTGTTGAGAGCGATCACCGCGGCAGGATTGGCAAAGTCAATAGTGAGATCACCCGACTTATTTTTGATTGTTACAAAAGGCGCCAGTTCGGGAGTCTCAGACTTGAGTGTTTCAAAATCATATTGTTTGCGATGAATATTACGGGGGTGGAGTCCCGTTTTTTCTTTTTGGGTCATTTCTTTTCTCTTTGGAATGGATTTCAAAAAAGTACCACGTCTCCTATGGCATTGAATAGTTATGGTTTTGAAATAAAGGCTTTCATTTCAAGGAGTATGGCGACGTTTTTGTGTGACACTTTCTTTGAGATTCTTGGTTTCCTCGTCATTTAAGAGTTGGGTAAGGATCTCGATTCCTTTAAAGGTGGAAGTTTATCGATAAACCTTTATTCGGCGATGGCCTTTTTGATGGCGTCTTCTAATTGCTGATAACCAAATTGTTCTAGTGCCTTGCCATTGATAAAAAAGGTGGGAGTCGCGCGTACTTGAAGAGTTTTCCCATCGGCAAAGTCTTGTTCAATGATTTTGTCAAAGGATGGGTTGGTCATTTCAGATTTTAATTGTTCGATGTTAAGACCAACTTCCGGTAGAACTTCCCAGATAAGCTCCGGCCTTGGGTGATGGTGACTACCCCATTTGGGTTGGTAATAAAAAAGAGTTTCTAATGTTTCCCAGTATTTTCCCTGCTTACGAGCGGCTTCGAGAATACGGATTACCATTTTTGAATTGCCATGAAAGGGCATATAGCGCACAACAAGTTTAATCTTATTGGGGTGGTCGGCCATGATCTTTTTAACAAAGGGGTAAAAGGCGCGACAGCTCTCACATTCTGGGTCAAGAAATTCGACCAAGACCACCTTGGCATCATCAGGGCCTAAAGTAGGGGAATAATCTCTGACAAAGGTTTGAAAGTTCTTATGGGCGAGGAATCCTAATTTCTTTTTTTGGTCCACTTTAAAAAGATAATTACCGACTGCAAAGAGGATAATCAATGTTAGGCCAGCAACGGCAATAATAGACTTTTGAGCTTTCATCGACAGTATTTCCTATAAAAGATGATTAAAAGTAGGCCTATGATGGTGAAGGCCACGAATGACATGAGAGGAATGGTGATAAATCCCAGCCAATCTAACCAGATTGTGGCACAGGAGACGCCCTCACGGCAAGGCGATGCCGACTCTGGCACAATTTCGTAATGAAGAAGGTTATGATAAAGAGCAAGTAACCAGCCAATTCCGACTAAAGGTATTGAAAATTTAAAAGTTTGGCGATTGATAGGAAACATTCCTACTAGGAGAATTAAAACCAGCGGATACATGGCAATTCGTTGGTACCAACAAAGAACACAGGGCGAAAATGCCATCACTTCACTAAAAAATAGACTGCCGCCAGTTGCGATACAAGCAATTAGCCAAGCAGCAAAAATGAGGGCCCAGGCACGTGGGTTGTCGCTGAAAGATTCCTTCATAATGTGCATAAGCATAGTCTAAAATGCTCCATTGCTCAAGATTTAACAATCTCTTGTCAATTTACCGCCTTTGTTTTGGTATTGTTAATTAATAATCCAATACCTATAATGACGGGTGTTAAAAATGTTGTCGATTATGACAGAGAGGATGTGAATGAAGAGTTTAATCTTAGGTTTTTTTATTGTTTTTTTAACGTCTTGTGGCATGCAAAGTATTCCCAAGAGTCTTAATGAAGTTGAAGCAAAATGGGCGGAAGTTCAAAACCAATATAAAAGACGGAGTGATTTAATACCGAATTTAGTCTCCACAGTAAAAGGTTACGCTAGTCATGAAAAGGATACTTTACAAGCGGTTGTCGAAGCTCGCGCTAAGGCAACTTCAGTAAATATCAATCCTGAAAACCTAAATAAAGAGAGTATGGAAAAGTTCTCACAGGCGCAGGGAGGCCTCTCGTCAGCACTTGGTCGTTTAATGGTGGTCGTTGAAAAATACCCCGACCTCAAGGCCAATAGCAACTTTAGAGATCTTCAAGTTCAATTAGAGGGTACTGAGAACCGAATTACTGTTGCCCGCAACCGTTATATTGAATCGATTAAGACCTTTAATAACTTGATCACTGTTCCGCCAACATCTTGGTATAATTCAATTTTTTTGAAACATGAAAAGAAGCCCCAATTTCAAGTTACTAACTTAAAAGAAGTTGAAAACGCTCCTGCGGTTAAGTTCTAATATGAAAACTATATTGGTCTCGTTTTTCACTTGTTTTTTAATGGGAAGTTTATTTGCGAAAGATGTTCCCGCTTTAAGAGGTCCTGTTGTCGATCAGGCGGGTCTCTTATCGCCAAAGGTGAGAAGTGCCTTGGCGCGCACTCTTTTTGATATCAAAAATCAAACAACAAATGAAATTGTCGTTTTAACGGTCGACTCTCTAGAAGGAGAG
Source organism: Bacteriovoracaceae bacterium (assembly GCA_041586955.1). Classification (GTDB taxonomy): domain Bacteria; phylum Bdellovibrionota; class Bacteriovoracia; order Bacteriovoracales; family Bacteriovoracaceae; genus JBFGZE01. The sequence continues at coordinate 1,326 of JBFGZE010000090.1, read as the reverse complement.
AATATTGATGGTTATTCCATAAAAGTTGTCGATCAATGGAAGCTTGGTCAAGAAGGAAAAGATAATGGCGTTCTCATGTTAATCGCCGCTAAAGAGAGGAAGATGCGAATTGAAGTCGGCCGTGGGTTAGAGGGAGTTCTTCCCGATATAACCACTGGACGAATAATCCGTTCAATGCGGCCCCACTTTAAAAATGGTGATTATAAATCGGGAATTATTCTAGGACTGACCCAGATTATCGAAAAAACTGGTGGCACTCTTCATAATGCTCCCCGTGCCAAGCAGAGGAGATCGGGACGGGGCAGTTCAGGTCTTCTCATTATCGTGGTGATTATTCTCTTACTTCTCTTTAGAGGTGGAAGTGCTGGAGGGCTTTTGGCCGGCTTGCTTCTTGGAAGTTCTATGGGCAGAGGTGGTTATTCTAGTCGTGGCGGAAGCGGTTACTCCGGTGGTAGTTTTGGTAGCGGTGGCGGGTTTTCCGGTGGCGGTGCAAGTGGAGATTGGTAATGGAAATTAATGAAAAAGAAACCCTGTTAATTAATGAGGCCATCAAAGAGGCAGAATCGCATACTTCAGGAGAGGTTGTACCTGTTATCCTTAGAAAGTCTGATTTCTACCCTGTCGCTCATTTTAGATTGGCCTTAATCGTGAGTATTTTATTTGCGATTATGACTTATTATAATTATGACTTTAATGATCCGATTATCCTGATTTGGAGTCAAGTACCTGGAATGATCGTTGGATTTTTATTGGCCTATATACCTGCTCTTAAAAGGCTATTTACAACTAATGCTGAAATGCAGGAAGAAGTTCACCAACGAGCGATTCAGATCTTTCATGAGAATAAGGTTTCGATGACTAAAGGTCGAACAGGAATTATGATCTTTATCTCTCTTCTCGAACGAAAAGTAGAAGTCCTGGCCGATTGTGGAATTAATGAAAAGGTTGAAAAAAATTATTGGAATGATCTTGTTCAAACCCTGATTGGTCATTTAAAGGAAGGAAAGGCCGTTGAGGGGATTATTGCTGCGATTGAAAGCTGTGGCAAAAGCTTAAAAGAGTCTTTCCCACGAGAGGATGATGATAAAAATGAAATTCCTGATGTTCTTATTATAGATTAATTTAAGTTAAAAAAAAGGCCCGCTTAGCGGGCCTTTTTTTTATTCGTTGTCCTCATGGGCACTTAACATTTTTGCTCGTGATGGGTGTCGAAGTTTTCAGCGCTGATGCTCGGAGGGATCCTCTACGGCAAGCTGTTCCGCTGTTTCCATGACATAGGACCACTGCAGCTCCGTGAAAGCCTTCATCTCCTCGGCATCACTCATC
>JBFGZE010000089.1:0-12411 GCA_041586955.1 Bacteriovoracaceae bacterium | reverse complement strand
TTTGGTCCCCTCGACAAATTTCGCGGGTTCGTCAATATTTATATTTTAAAATAATCGACTCTCCCAAAACATCAAGGAAGCCTTCCATATTTTCACAGCTTGTTAAAACCAGAAGTAATCCCATTAAAATCATTAATTGTTTCTTCACTGACCTACTCCAGAGTCATTTCAGCGATGGACGCTTGCTGCTTTTTCTTTTTATCACATTCATCTTTTTTATCGCAGAACATACAATCTTCCCCCATGATTTTTCCAAGGCCACCACAAGAACCTTTTAATTCACGGTTAGAGAAAATTACCCCTACCGCCATCGCGGCAATAGTAATAAAGAGCACTGCGAAACTAATCAGATAAATTTTCATTGAATACTTCCTGGAAACATTTTACTCCACTTTTTGGAGGCCTTTAATTGGAAACGGCCTTTCTTATCATTATGATCCTTAAAAATAAAAAAAGCACTTAAATTTTCACGATTAGCAAACTCAAGTCCTTTAATCGGCCCCATCACCATTAAGGCCGTTGCCCAAGAGTCGGCTTGCAAGCAATTCTTTTCACTGACAACTGTCACAGATGCCAGGGTATGAGTGACTGGTTCACCAGTTCGATAATTTATGGCGTGGGAATATTTCTTTCCTCCCTCTTCAAAATAATTGCGGTAATTACCAGAGGTCGCCACCGACTTTTCTTCTAAAGGAAGAATCAATTGACTAATTCTTTTAAGGCCATTGGGGTCAGGTCTTTCGATACCAATACGCCACGGATTTTTTTGATTATAGCCAGACGTACGGACTTCACCACCGATCTCTACCATAAAATGAACTAATCCCATCCCTTTTAATAATTCATAAACTTGATCGACACCATGGCCCTTCGCTGAGGCAGAAAGATCAAGATAAAGCCCAGGAATATTTTTTTTAAGTTCCTTCTTTTCTCTATCCAAAACTAAATGCTTATAACCGACCTTTTTGCGTGCCAGTTCAAGCTCCTTAATCCCTGGAACTTTACGTTTCCCCTCCGGTCCAAAACCCCAAAGGTTAACCAAAGGCCCAATAGTGGGATCAAAATCACCTTGTGTTTTTTCTGCTACTAATAAAGCAAAAGACAAAACCTCAACAAAACCATCTGAAATAATTAAGCTCTGCCCAGCTAAAGGCAGACCGTTGAATTGGGAGATTTCGGAATCCTTTTGATAAGTGGACATTTGACGATTAACTTCAATTAACAGCTGGTCGATATCGACCTTAATCAACTCTTTGTCGGGAGTATTTTTAGTTGGCAAATACTTAACGTTATAAGTCGTGCCCATTGTCTGGCCAGAAATGGTCAAAAGGGCCGGCCTCTGTTGACAGGAAAATATCACCAAAGAAAACATGATGACCAATATTATTGATTCTAATTTTAGCAACTTAACCTCAGATCTGTAGGGCGCCATAAAACCCCATTTCCATGCTTCAGTCAATGACCCTTGCTATATTTTTTTAGGTTCCCGTTTTTAAAACTGGGCTAAAATATTAATAAGACATTCATATAAAGCAAAGGCCAGAATCTTTATCAAATTTCTTATTACAACACCGTCATTTGGGCCTAGTCCTTATGCAATACAGGGCGGTCCATCCCCTAATATATTCCGGCGCAATATCGATGAAATTCATTGTTAACGCCAACGACAAAATCTCTGATCGCAAGGATTCCGGCGCCAGTGGGGCCAGGACCAGTTTAGAGGTGCTGCCCTTACTCAGCTTGCAAGAACTATAATTTCAAAAACTTGGCCCTTCTAATCAAGGCCAAGTTTACAAGATTCCCCAAAACTACTTGAATCTAAAACCTTTTTCTTTTAAGCTGGCGCTTATGGAACTGAGTTTGCGAAAAATTCATTTAAGCGGTGCGGCCTTATCTATAATCTTGCACACGATCATCTTATTAAAAGGAAATGGTCTTCAACGACAAATCATTAAGGTACCGACCAATTTACAATCCGGCCAAAATGGCACGACCATTCAATTAAAGTTAAGATCTCAACCCGCCAAAAAACGCCAATTAATCAGTAAACGGCCCATAAAAAAGAAAATTATTCAAAAAAAGATCAAAACAACTCCGAAAAAGTTGCAGGCCAGCGGTGCTACCGTCAAAAACTTTAAAGAAGCGATCGTCAATTACGCCGCTCCTAATTATCCCCGTCGTGCCAGACGCAGGCATATGGAAGGGCAAATTGATCTCAAAATTAAAGTAAATCCAGAAGGTCAGCCCATTGCAATCCAAGTCCTTAAGTCAACTGGCCATAAGATCCTCGATCAAGAGGCGCTAAAGGCCGTTCAAAGCTGGGTCTTTAAACAAGTCAAAAATGTTACTACCGATTTTTATTATGTTTCAAAATCTATTATCTTTAAAATTCAATAATTCAAAGTTTTGATCCCTCAACTAGGATCAATTGCTTGTTATTTGTTTTGAAGTGGGATTCAAAAACGGCCAACTCATATTTCATTTCGTTTTTTTGATAGAAGCCTATTAACTCATTTTTCAATAGCAGAATAAGCTCCCACGCCTTTATCCTAACCTTATGATGGCAAGTTGTTGAACGATGAATTATTGCTAAGCTATTTATTCCACCTAGATATTGTTTTTCAATACAATCAAGACAGTTTTTAGCTTCACTACATGATTTAAGTAAAAATAATGATTTAAGATATTTTTCGAGAGATCCAACTTGCTCCTCTGCAATAGCATTAGAATAAAGCTTTTTAACTATTTTCATACACTCCACGCCACAATCATAGGCCTGCTTTAATTCACCCCTCTCAACACTCTCAATTCCTCGCTTATAATTATAAATCCAAGAATTTTCCATGTTTTACACCTCATTATCCATTTGAGAAGCATCTAATCGCCAAATGTCTCAATAAATTATCCCACTGACCGAAACAGTTCCAACTAGCAAACCATGGTTTGAGCACTCAAACAAGCACAAAATGAGGAGATTTTTAAATGATAATCAGGCATGCCAATTTTATTTTAAAGAATTTATCAAAAATAGAAAAACTCATTCAGAAAATTGAAGAGCAACGCTCTATTGCTTTAAAACAGAAAGTTAAAGAACATAAAAAGGCCGGGTAAAATCCCGGCGCTTATTAAAAACAGTTTAAAGAAATGAATTAAGGAGTATCAGGGCGTCTCAACATCTTGCGAACTTCATCTGTATGTTCAGTTTCTTCCCGTACAAATTCACGCGCCAACTCTTCTAAGGCAATATCTTCCAAAGCGACCGCCATTTCAACAAGCTTTTTATAAAGCTTAATCGCATTTTGCTCATGGCGAAGAGATTCTTCCAATAATTGCTGGATATTGTGAAGATTATGCTCCTCAATACTGACAGGTAATATCGGAGGATGACCTCCTAATGAGGTAATTTTCTCGCCAATAACAATGGCATGGTTCATACTTTCCGTGGCGTTATTCCGGAACCATTTCTGGATAGGAATGCGGTTATATCCCATAACCATAAATGAATAATGCAGGTAACGGTTCAGGCCCGCCATTTCAGCACAATAAATTTCACCAAGAAGCGCAATTGCCTCTTCATTTTGATAACTTTTTTCACTTAGACTCATGAGTTCTCCTTTTAAATATAATATTATTCAAGTATTCCCTGATAAGTGCAATCATAATTATTTTTCAACGATTCCAACAAAAAGTTGCCAGGCCCAAGGATATCATCGCTCCAGCTCATGGAATAACTAACTGATTTTAAACAAGTTAGAAATAAAAAATGGGTTATGATTCAAACACTCAAATAAGTGTTTGACTTAGCAAACTTTAGTTTTTATATTCATCCCATAACCGACAAATTAGGATGGAAAAATGAAAACCACTCAAATTTTTGGCCTATTATTGGCCTTTGCTTATACAGCTCCCACTTCGGCCCTTATGACATATCAAGAGGCCAATGATAATCTCTTAAACGCACCGGCAGCAATTAAAAATACCCTTAATAATGCTCCCGTTGATTATCAATTTATAAGCCGCTTTGATCAGCAAAACAATACCTCTCATACTGGTCAAACTTTTCGCCAGATCTTGGTTCACGACCTCAAAAAATTAATGAATGGTCTTGAACGAGGAACCTATCCGGGAACAGCGGCCCAGGCCTTAACCACCCTCAATTCATTTTATGATTATCAAAATGATAACCCGGCCCGTTCACAGGGAAGCATCAATCAAAACCAACGCTTTAAAGTAAGTGCAAAAGACCTAGATGGAATGAAAATGCCCATCTTTGAAGGTTTTACCTACGGTGAAATTCAATCTCCAGGAAAAAATCTAAAAAGCAAATTGGCCGGAAATGATAACCCCTTAAGAAGATCAACTCTCATGGGTTGGAAGACAACACTTATTGGAGAAACAACGCTTCACAAAACAAATGGCGTGCTTTTACCAGAAGCGCTCTTAATGGCCTTCTTTACAGAAAGCGCTCGTTTGGCCGCTGTAGGTGATGAATTCACCATGGCAAATGGTGACCAACCAGCTCAAACCATTACAAAAGCAACGGTTTTGGAAAATGGCATAGACTTGACCCAATTAACTCAAAAATTTCTTCACGGTGCTCTTAGCTTTTCTCAGGCCGCAAGAGATTACCTTTCTAATGACCTTGGTGATAGTAAAGGCCTAAACGCCAATAATACTGAGTCCTATAAGGGTAAAAATTATACCCAATTAGAGCACCATTGGGATGAAGCTTTCGGTTATTTTGGAGCTGCCAAAAATTATATGGCCTACGATCTCGCCCTTTTTCCAAAAAAGGTCTCTATTGATACTGATGAAGATGGCGAACTAAGCCTACTCAATGAATTCAATCATGCCCTTTCTATCAATGCTGGTAAACTTGATTACACTTTCGCAAAGAATGGTCTTTTAAAGAATAAGGTCACTGAAGCTATCTTTTCTTCATTAGTTAAAGGTCGCTATCTAATTGGCCTTAATAAACCTGAGCATAAAGTTTATATCGAATCTCTGGCAGCTGTCGCTTTGGGCAATTGGGAAAAAACGTTTGCTGGAATGGTCATCCATTATATTAATAAGACCATCAAAGAAATGAATGAATATGGAACTGCTGAATACCTTTTCTTAGATCATTCTAAATATTGGTCCGAAATGAAAGGTTTTGCTCTCTCCTTTCAATTTCACCCGCAAAGTCGCTTAGCAGATCAAGACTTTGATAAGCTCCATGCCTTATTAGGAGATGCGCCTTCCTTGCCTCAAAATGGCATGAAAGAGGCAAAAGACTATCAAGTAAAATTATTGCAAGCGCGCGAAATTTTACAAAAGAGTTTCGAATTCTCTCAAAAACAAGTAGATATTTTATAAAAAAGGTACTGAGAGAGGAACTTATGAGTTCCTCTCTTTTCAATTAAGGATCATTAATGAAGTTTCCTCTTATTGCCTGCCTGGCAATTTTTGCGTTTAGCTGCCAAGAGTTCACCCAAGACAATATTGTAGTTGGTGAAACAAAATCTAATGAAAAAGAAAAACCGGACCCCGTACTCAACCTCCTGGACCTGAATCAGGGGAGCTTCTCGCTAAAAAAAATGGTCCTTAATATTGCCTATAATGGCACCAAGGTACGCCTAGAGCAATTAACTCAAGCCGCCCTCAATCTACAAAAAGAAACCTCTAGCTATTGCCTCAAAGGTAAACGCTCACCGACCCTTGATAAATTGTTAAAAGCTGATAGGCCTAAACTCTTAGACCAATGGCAAAACATGATGGACATTGTCCACCAATTAGAAGTTTTTGACTTTGGTCCTTTCAATAGACAAGAGGCCTATCTTCTTAAACCTCTCTATTCCTGGCCAGCAATTAATTATTGTGGACTTGATTATCAAATGATTAAAAAGTCTCGCTCCCGTGTACCAAAACTTCATTCGAATCCCGTTTTTAGTGGCCTCGACGCACTTGAATATCTCATCAGTGATGATCGTTTTGATACCGCCTGTAGCGCACGTGATGAATTATTAGATGCCTGGATCGCTCAGGACTTAAAGGTAAAGTTCAACCAACGTTGTGAATATATGGAGCTAATCACCGACCAATTATTATCAAAAACTCATGCCATCAATCAGGCATGGTCAATTAAAGAAAATAATCTGATCGGAACGATTCTCCTGGAAAAAGATCATAAGAAGATTCTCTCTCATGTCTCTACAATTTCACGCGGCCTCTTTGTTATCGATCGTTTAGTTAAAGACCAAAAGGTAGGTCTTCCCCTCGGTACATATGAAGGCTGTGAGGAAGATTCATGTTTAGATAAAAGAGAACATCTCCTTACCAATAAAGGACTTTGGGCCCTTAAAATCAATATCAAAACCATACTGGGAATCTATAATGGCTTTGAAGGTTTTGGTTTTAACGATTATTTAAAAAAATCTGGTTTTGCCCATATTGATAAAAATGTACAAACCCTTTTTGAGACAATTCTCACCCAATTAGACTCTTTATTAGCAAAAGGTGATTGGAATGAGGCCTTGGCCCAAGGTACCCCTCATTGCCAAAATGACAATATTAAAAATGGTCCTTGCCAACTCTATCAAAATATCCGCGCCCTTGATTCTTTTTTCAAAGTCGATTTCCTCGCTGTTTTAACAGAAATTAGGGCACCCCGTAATGCCCAGGGAGATAACGATTAATGAGCAAGGCGATCTGGTTTCTACTATTGTTCTCACCTTTTACCTGGGCCCAGACCTCAACTCAGGTCCTAGAGGGTGATACCATTTATGTTATAGGTGCTGATGAAGATGAGGACTTTCTAGCTTCTGGATCAAAAACGAGCCTCAATAAGCAAGAATTGAAAAAAAATCAATATACCGATGTTCACCGTATTTTAAAGAAAGTTCCCGGAGTTTTTCTCCAAGAAGAAGATGGAGAAGGACTAAGGCCTAATATTGGTTTTCGTGGGACCCACCCCCATCGTAGTAAAAAAGTCACAATCCTTGAAGATGGCCTATTAATTGGACCAGCTCCCTATTCCGCTCCTGCTGCTTATTATTTTCCTCTGATGGAGAAAATGGAAGGTATGGATGTGTTTAAAGGCACCAGTGCTGGAGCCTATGGCCCCAATTCTCTTGGAGGTGCCGTCAATTTGAAAACCGCGGTTATCCCTGAAAAAAAACGCCATAATCTTAAATTAAAATTAGGACCTATTCGCCACGCAAAAATGCAAACGGGTGGATTTCATCAGGGAATTGGAACTTTATTCCAGGCCAATCACCTAAAAGGAAAGGGGTTCAAAAGCCTTTCAAATGGTGCCAAGACCGGGTTTGAAAAAGTTGATCTCCACTTAAAGAACCAAATAAGATTGTCTAAAATATTGCCGTCTTCCAACGGGCGACTTGATACAAAATTCAATTACGCCACCGAAAAATCTCATGAAACGTACTTAGGACTGTCGCAAGCTGATTTTCAAATAAACCCTTATCAGCGATATAATAGTACCAGTAATGATTTAATGAATTGGACTCATTACCAAGGTGAATGGGCACTCACCAATAAAATTTCATCTTATATTAAATTAAAGAACACCTTTTATTACCGCCAATTCGTCCGTGATTGGTCAAAAGTTAATGGTTTTGCCTCAGGCCCTAGCATTGAAGATGTTTTAAACAGTCCTGAAGATTACCCCATCCAGCATGCGATCCTACAGGGAAGGAGAAACTCTAACCCCAATAATCAGGATGAGCTTTTAGTTATCGGTCACAACCGCCGTCGCTATACCAGTATGGGTCTTCAGAATAATTTATCCCTCGATTTAAAAGGACCACTCGATAGTTACCACCTCGTTAATTTGGGATTACGGGTTCATACCGACCAGATTAAACGGGCGCATACTATCGAAGATCATGTCATGGAGAAACAATTTCTAAAGACGATCGACTTAGGAGAGATTGCTAGCAATTATAACCATGATTCGGCCCGCGCCCTGACTCTCTATGCCGGCGATGAAATTTCCTATAAAAATTTAATTATTAATATCGGCTCCCGGCTAGAATACGTGCAATACCGACGAGAAAATATTTACCAAAACCTTGATCAAAAGAATACAGACTCCCCTTACCTTATTCCCTCCGCCAATTTCAATTATCAATTTTTTGATTCCTTCTCCATTAATGGTGGCTATATCCACGGGTTAACCTTAAACGGCCCAGGTCAAACAAAAGAAGTGATGCCTGAAAAATCAAATAATTTTGAGTTTGGTGTTCGCCATAATAAATTCTTTAAAGGTGAGCTAACGGGATTCTACACTCATTATAATAATATAAAGGGCACTTGTACTGCATCATCAGGCTGTACCGGAGCTGATGCCGACCAAGAGTTCAATGGCGGCGAGGCGAAGGTTCTCGGTTACGAATTTTCAGCAAGTAAAACACTTAAACGCGGACAATTCCAATTTCCCCTGAGCGTTAGCTATACAAAAACGATGGGTCACTTCGCCAGTAACGTTCAAAGCGATAATAAAGAGTGGGGCAAGGGCCTTATTCGCAAAGGTGATCCTCTTCCCTATATATCTCGCGACCAATACAGCATTTCGATAGGCAGTAATTATAAACAAATCAGCAGTGCTTTGACTTTTAATTACACCGGAAAAATGGCCGACCAAGCAATTGCTGAAGGTCGAAAAATAATACCGGCCCGTGGCCTCATCGACTTTAACCTTAAATATCAATATTCCAAAACAGGCAGCCTCTCTCTTCTTGTTGATAACCTTTTAGACCGCACCTATATCGCCAGTTTGCGCCCAATGGGAATGCGCCCCGGAAAACCACGCTCTCTCTCTGTTTCCTGGGTTCAAGATATTTAAATGGATTTCTTTTTTCACTCTCTGAATCCCTTTTTTGCCCCTGAACAAAGACTTTTTTGGCCCTATCTTCTCTCCTCTGCGGTCATCGCCTTTATTTACCTTTTAATCGTACCAAAGAAACCTTTGTCTATTTTATGGAGCAAGCATTATTGGCTACATCCCTCTAATCTTTTAGATATCCAATTAATGCTTAGCAATTCCCTTTTAAAGGTTTTAATATTCACACCATTATTTTTTTCTTCTTTGCAAGTCTCGATCAGCCTGCAAAAAATATTATTACATATCTGGCCACAATTTAGCGCAATAGTCATATCAGAAACAAAACTGATGCTTCTTTTTACATTATCTCATTTTATCTTCCTCGACTTTCTGCGCTTCTACCAACATTACCTTATGCACCGCTCTGATTTTCTTTGGCGCTTTCACAGTGTTCATCATAGTGCCCTTATCCTCACTCCCTTTACTCTCTTTCGCAGTCATCCAGTGGAACTTATTCTTTCGAGTATTCGCAATGTCCTTGGAACTGGTATCGTAACGGGATTTTTTCTTTTTCTTTTTAAAGTTCCTCTTAGTGGTTATGACGTCCTCGGTGTGAATTTTCTTGGATTTTTCTTCAACTTATTAGGGGCCAATTTGCGCCATTCCCATATTCCCCTGCGCTACGGTCCCCTTGAATATCTTTTTATAAGCCCCCGCATGCACCAAATTCACCACCAAAAAAATCGCCCTGCTTGCTCTAGCAACTTAGGGGTTTGGCTTAGCGTTTGGGACCTCCTTTTTGGGACCTTCCTTAAAGGAGATTATAAAAAAGGGAGATTTGGACTTAAAGGTGTTCGTCACGAGGGGCTATGGCAAACCTGGGTATCCTCCTTTAAATCTTAGTCCTCCTCCCCTTCAACATATAACCTATTGATATTTAACAATTTATCTTCCTCTGTGATCATTTCCCTTAAAAACCACCTCTAAAATCCGATAAATATTATTGAGGGGACTTTTATGAAAAAATTAATCGCCATGGCCTTGTTAGGGATAATCTTCCCAATAACGACAAAAGAGCTTTTATTTCAAGATACAATTCGAGGCAAACAGGTCTCTATTCATTTTGATAGCAAGACCAATCAATATACTTTTTCTGAAGGTGTTCGAGCTTATAATTACCCTCATACCGATTATCAAAAGCTTCTTGAGCGCCATCAATTTGGTGTTAAAAGAAGTGATTTTAAAAATCTTAAAACTCAATTAAGCGCTCATTATAACACTCTCATAACTCAAACTAAATTGAGCAATCAAAAAAAGACTCACCCCATCGCCCCTCTCACCAGGCCCGTCTCCATGAAAAGGTTTCATCTTCTTTTTCAGGACACCGTCAGAGGAAATAAAGTTCGTGTCAATTTCGATTCAGGCAATGATCAATATATTTTTACAATAGGAGATAAAACCTACCAATACCCACGTGATGAGTATAGCAAACTAATGACTCGTCACCTGTTAGACCTTAACCCTGAAGATATACCTACTCTTACGACACGATTACGCAATCACTCCATTCTTCAAGGTTATGCAAAACCTGGCGCGAAAGAAATGCTAAAAGATGCCCTTCTTATGAGAGACCAGGCGCTGGCCATCGCCAACAGAACTGTTGATGATGATTGTGCCCAAAGAAAAAAAATCGGCCCATACAATACCGCGCTTACTATTACTCGAGTCTCTTACCGTAATGACACAATGGATGAAATCAATTTCAACCAGCAATTAATGAAAAAGAAAATGAATCAAGATGGCTTCTTTGGCCTAGGGGAATTAACCGGCCTGACAGTCCATTTAATGACTGCCAATGACAATATTCTTCATGGTGCACTTACTGACCATGGTGCCGGTATTACAAAGCATGGAAAAAAACCGGAAGGTGATGACCGAGGAGAAACCCTAGGCATCGATGTATCAGCACAGCTTGCTTTTGAAAAAGGCGGAATCACAGTATCCCGGTATACAACAGGTTATTCACGATTGGTCAAAAGACCAACAAAAATTAAAATTGGAAATCAATCCTTTAATATAATGAGCTATACAGACAAAGATGGCCGTTCCTACCAAGAATTTCTCACCATTGATGGCGTTAAAGTGGCCATTCGTCGTGAGTTTGGAACCAATAAAGTTTACGCCAAAGTCGTAGGAAAAAGAGAAGTTCTTAGTGATAAAGGTGGTCTTGCTCTTAAAATACAAGAGGCCTGGCATAAGAAGTTTATGAAAAATAAAACCTACCAATATAATAATGTCCCCCATGTAAAAGATCGAGTACGCTATGGAGCGGAAATAGGAATCGGCAAAGAAATCGAAATAGCGACTGGCGAGCATTGGAGTACGAAAGGTAATATTTATCTCGGCCGCCAATTCAGCACTGGCGGTGATGAGAATCGTTATATCACCGCCCAAGGTCACATTGAATTAGTTTATGCTACAGAAAATATTAATAATAATAAATACCCCTCATGGGAGGCCCGCCTTTATACCGAAGGTAAGTATTATGACGATGGGGAACAGGATATTAAAGCCGGAGTCCAGGTGACAAAAAGGTGGCATCTTTCTCGTAATGGTTACTTCTACCTCACTACAGGTGTCGCTCACGATGATAACCGTAACTCCCGTGATTTTGGACAAGAGGAAATTGAACGCAATGGTAGTATTGACCTTCAACATTATTACGGATTAGGTTACGAATATAAATTCTAATTTGCTATAAGTCCCCATCCAAGCGATTCGTTAAATCAAGCTCTCTTTATTCTTACCCTTTTTTGCTAGTTAACATCTCGAAATTACAATCACATTTAAGAAATACCTTAAAACCATAAGTATATTTTATTTACCAGTTTATTTATATTGGCCTCAGAAAGAGACTAGGGAGTTGGTCATGAAAAATTTTATCTTAATCTTCGTTGGAATCGTTTCAATCATGGCCTTTGCCGAACCTCCTAAATTAAGCTCACAAGAACGAGAGGCCGCTAAAAGAGAAGTTTGTTCTCAAAAAGACAATTTCAAAGGAAGACCTACTGTTTATTCAAACACAGTAAGAAGACATAAAAAATCACTTTATTGCTCTAATAGCTAAACCAAATTCATCAAAAACAAAAGGCCAAGGTAATTTACTAGGCCTTTTTTTTTTGCAACAGCACTCACCCACTATCTCATCATCTAAGTATCAAATTTTACAAATATAGTTAAGGCGCTTCATAAAAACGTAAGTATATTTTATTGAGGGGAATCATTATATTGTAGTTGAAAGAAGGCCAAGGAGTAGGTCATGAAAAATTTTATTTTAATCACATTCTGTATCATTTCAATTTTTGCTTTGGCCGAGCCTCCTAAGTTAGGTACACAACAAAACGAAACTGCTCCTAGCGAAAGCTGCTCTCGTCAACAGGACTTAGGAATAACAACAAGTCTTTATTGTAAAAATAACTAAACCACATAAACTAATATTTGATTAAAAGGCCTATCTTAAAACGATAGGCCTTTTAATTGATCTTCATTAAGTTTTTACAAATATACCGAATATACTTTTTTCCACT
>JBFGZE010000088.1:0-12663 GCA_041586955.1 Bacteriovoracaceae bacterium | reverse complement strand
GGGTGCAAATTGTAAAACGATTAGTAATGGTTGGCCATCAGCTGCCGCCGATATGGAATCTGTCCAAACAGGTGCTACTTCAGGCCTTTCTGGAGGCGCTTTAAGTGGCGATGCCATTCTCCAAGTGGAAGTTGATAATTCAACAATAGAAATAGATGGATCAAATGATCTGCGCGTTAAAGATGGTGGTGTCGTGACAGCGAAAGTGGCCGCCCAGGCCATCACTGATACTAAAATGAGTGGCATCGCTGCAGGTTGTATGGTTGGTCAGATTTTATCTTCTGATGGCAGCGGTGGATTTGCTTGTGATACAGATAATGACTCTGGTGGCGACTTTATGAAAGATGGCTCTGTCACTATGACAGGACCTCTTGAACATGCAGATGGGACTGCAGCGACTCCCTCTATAACGTTTGGAACCGACCTCGATACGGGCATCTTTTCGGACACTGTCAACGAGATTGGTGTTTCCACTAATGGGCTAGAAAGAATGACCATCGATGCAACGGGGAAGGTCGGGATTGGCACGACATCGCCTACAGCTCAATTAACATCTTTTATCACTGGGACGATTGGTTTTCCAAGTGTTGCAGATTACTCTCAAGCTGGCCTCCTTGTTGATGATGGGAGCTCTAAAATCGCAATAGATCCCAACCAAATCATCAATACAGCAAATTCTCTTGTGATACAAAATAATAACGTTACCGGGCATATTGGGCTTTCGGCAGGGGGAAGTGATACTCACCATCTTAGAATTAATTCTAATGGAAATGTTGGAATAGGGACCACTGCTTCAAGTTCAAAACTACAAATTAATGGTGATCTCACTGCTGCTCTTACTGGCACAATCGATATTACCAGCGCGAGTGCTGCTGTCGTTGGTACAGGAACCGCTTTTGATACAGAACTTAGTGTTGGGCAAGTGATTAAACTTGATGGCAATAATTATACCATTCAAGCTATTGCGGACGCACTTAATTTAACCCTCACCACAAATGCTTTAACTACAGCAAATGGGATTATTGGTTACGAAGAAAGTGGTGCAAATCTCTTCCTCGTAAAAGATGGGTCAGGAAATGAAGTTTTCAAAGTCACGCCCTCGGGTGTGAGCACAACGACAACTGGTACTACTATCGTCGAATCAGATTCAGATAACTCAGGAAGCGAATCTATTACATTTAAAACGGCCGGAACAACGAAAGCAGAAATCGACACTTCTGGTAATTTGAAGATGGGTGCTGATCTTGGTTATGGGTCAACGGAACTTGCCCTGGCCATAGGAAATGGAGCGGCACCAGCAGTACTCGCTCTTGGAGAGGACACTAATAATAAATCACTTGTCAAATGGGATAATACAAGTAATTTTTTGAGTTTTGGCACGACAAGCTCTAGTACCGCTTATGATGATACTTTAGTTATTAAAGATGGAAAAGTTGGGATTGGGACGACGTCTCCAAGTTACCGTTTTGATGTCAACTCATCCTCTTCAATTGATGGTATTGAGGTTACGGCCAATAATGGAACAATGGGAGGCTTTTTATCTGCTTTTGATACATCACCCTCTAATCAGGGGATTTTGCTTGGATCAAACAGAAGAGAAAGTGATGGCGTTTTCTTAGATACGGGAGCGGCGGCTTCATCCATCATCCTTCGCGGATTGGCGTCTGATGCCAGTATCGGCTTTAATACCTCAGCGACCAATAATGCCATTCCTACTGAACGAATGCGAATAGATAAAGATGGAAATATTGGGATTGGAACAAGTTCGCCGGACACAACTCTTGAAGTTCATACATCTAGTGAATTTGCAGATCTTATAAAGATCAGTGCTGACACATTTGGCGGCGTCTCTTTAGGAATTGATTCATTAGGAGCTAACCATCAGATTGGGAAGATTGACTTTACTGGCTCATCAAATATAAGTGGAGATCGAGGAATTGGAGGAAGAATTACGGCCAACTCCTTAAATGATATCTATCAGGCCAATGATGCAATTATGCAATTTAACGCCACTTCATCTGGTGGATCTGTTAGTAATGCCAACCTTTATACTTTTAATGAGAATGACGTTGCCCAAATGGTAATTGGCCCTACCGGAAATATCGGGGTCGGAACAACAGCTCCCTCTGCTCCGCTTCATGTTGTTGATCCAACTTCTGCCAAAGGTATGTTTGAGCATTCGGGGATAGGTCAGGCCGGTGTAGACTTTAAGCAATCAACAAATTGGGTAAGGTTAATAACAGATAGCAATTATCCATTTAGACTATATGATCAAAATGCTGGACTAGATAGAATAGCTATAGATGCAAATGGAAAGATGGGAGTAGGTAAGCTTTCACCAACTACAAACCTTGATGTCGCTGGAGATTTCCAGCACGAGGGTCTTCTCTACAAGAACTACTACTGGAGTCCTCTTGCCGTTAATACTGATACCTTTCTTTTTAAAACCAATACACTTTATAATGGCTCCATCGCGCATGCGGTAATTGAGATATATGAGGGTGATTACAGAGTATCTAAAAGAATACTGGTAGAAATTAAAAATTCTAGTGGAACAAATAGTACGAGGATTACTCCTCTCGATGGGACGAAGGGCATTATCGGTTTAGATCTTAAATATACAAACCAAACTGGAAATGCAGGCGTAACTGAATTTTATATTGAAAAAACGATTGCTCGAAATTGGGGACAGCAAGTTCAAATACGAGGTAGAGGAATAAATGTTAATACCGCTGGCCTAGATCCAGGAGCTTTCACCATAGCAGATTTAACAAAAGGAATTACTGTCGCTGATACTGGAGAGGTAGGGGTTGGGACGATAAGCCCTACAGAAAAGCTTGAAGTGGATGGAAATATAAAAGTGACAGGCGATATTATTGCCTCATCCGGATTGAGTTTCAATTCAAATCTTCCCGTATTGATCGCAAATCCTGGCCAAAATGACAGAATAACTGCCTCGGGCAATATGAGTTATGTTGCCGACCCTGATGCTTCTTATGGACAGGCGGGACTATTTGTAATTGGATGGGGTGGGAACATCTATCTTCGAAATAGCGTTGAAGGCTTTATTAATAAAGGGCGTAAGTATCATGTTTATATCAGAGCAAAAAAAGATGCTGGCGCCACTGGTTTTCGCTTCTCCATTTATAATAATACTACCGCTAGTTACCCCCTCGGCACGAAAGATATCACAGCTTCTGTCACTAATTCTTACCAAACGCTATATGGAGGTAGTTTTGTTGCTGATTGGGCCGAAACTGACAATGTATATATGGTTTTTGGTAACGCTGGTTACGCTGGGAATAAGTACATCGACTATGTCATGATCATTCCAGATGAGTTATCTGGAGGAACGATGGTTGACCATAACGGTAACGTTGGAGTTGGGACAACATCTCCGGTTGAAAAACTTCATATAGAAGGGGACGCCCTTGTCGACGCCTTTGCTCTAGGCGACGAAAGCGGGATCTTTTTTAGGGAAGGATTTACAGATACTAATAAATATAATCTTTCGATTCTCGCCTATGATCATTCAACCACAAATACAAGTTCAGATGGCCTTTCTGTTAATGCTTATGATGGTGTAAGTTTCTCAACTGGTAGCAATACTAGAAATGAAAGAATGAGAATTGATACAAATGGTAATGTCGGGATTGGGACGACGGCCCCTACTGCAAAATTAGACGTTAAGGGGGATGTTGCAATTAGAGGTAATGACGATGTTTCAAAGGCCATTACTTTAATTAATACAAAAACCATTACTGACAATGTTTTAACTGATGTTTTTCAAGTTGATATTCCCGCTGGCGCAATGATTAATCTTGAACTTGAAATCACCAGTCATCGTACAAATGGTGTAGGAGCTCACGGCGGTACCAAAAAATATAAATTATGGTTTTATCGAAATAATGATGGAACTCTTCAGGCAAATACAATTCAAGAGATGAATGACTCTGCCATCAATGGGTCAATTCTTACTGATTCAATTACTTACCTTCAGTCCACAGATACCTTTACATTCAGGGTGCAGCGGGATCACAATTCAACACCAACTGTTCCATATACCTATATTCTTAAGGGGATGTGCCATAAATGTACAGGTTTGCTTAATTTATTTTAATTACATAAAAAAAATCAGTTCTTGTACCTTGTATTTCTGCCAATTTAAATATGGCGGCACTTTTTTGTGGATATTCACTCCATATGATGTATTCTTTTCCAATCAATTTTTAGGTCAGTTTTATGGGCCGCTTTGAGCAATATCTTGATTCGTAAGAAGGTTTGTGAGTCATTACATTCCTGGTTTCCATAACCTAAAGGAAAGGGGAAGTACTTTTCTTGACAGAGTGGGTTGCGGTTAGGATGATTTAGTTATGGAAAATCAAGTATTTACTGAAAAGCTGCCAAGAGGCCTTTGTGAGGAAGGCCCCTATTCTTTATTAGAATTGGTGATTCATTATATTGATGATCAAAAGTTTAAAAGAAATGTGGAGCTGAATAACGAAGTGCCCGGCCAATTATCCCTCAAGGATAGTGATGTCGTGGTCCAAGCGGCCATCAAGTACCGTAGTAATTATTTATTTGAAGATAAATTCGAAGAATTCAAAGGCCCAGCTCCCATATATCATTAATCGTCTGCGCCAGTCAGGATCACGGATTTTTGTCATCATTGCCCTCGTCACGAAAGTGGATTGAGCGTCACTTATTATTGTCATATTAAATGAACGAGGTTTTCATGAAATTAGCGACAGTTGTCTTTTCCTTTATCTTATTAATGCCCCGTGTTTTTGCTGATACTGCGATATTTGCTGGGGGCTGTTTTTGGTGTATGGAGCCACCCTTTGACGGAGTTAATGGAGTCAATAAAACAGAAGTGGGTTATATCGGTGGCCCACAAAAAAACCCTACCTACCAACAAGTGTCCTCTGGGCAGACACAACACCTAGAGGCAGTTCGGGTTACCTTCGATCCCCAAAAGGTTTCTTATGATCAATTATTAACAGTTTTTTGGCGCAATATTGATCCAACCGATGGAGGCGGTCAATTCGTTGATCGCGGGTATCAGTATACCACTGCAATTTTTTATCTGGGTGAGAAGCAAAAGGCCGTTGCTCTTAATTCGCTTAAAAAATTGCAAAAGAGCAATATTTTTAAAAATCCGATTCAAACTGTCCTCCGAGAGGCGACGACTTTTTATTTGGCAGAGGGATATCATCAGGATTATTACCGTAAAAATCCCCGTACTTATAAATTTTATCGCTTGAATTCAGGTAGAGATGAATACTTGAAAAAAATTTGGGCCAACCAATCGATAAAAGAAGGCCTTTAAAGCTGGATAAACTTGCCTGATTTTATTTATTATCTAATCTTGGCAGAATAAGAGGTAGGAGGGCCTATTTATGAAGATGGTCGTTAGTCTTTTTACTGTATTGGCCTTACTTGGCTGCGAAGCTCCTCGTAGTAGGCGTACCGTTCGCTCCCTTGGTCAAAATTCTGATTCTCTGAATAAGGCGACTCCAGCTATTACGGATGATGGCATTAGTCTGGCATCTGGCGAAGTATCTGGCGCTACAAGTGAAAATTATATTCCCGAAGAGATACGCCATTGCAAATGGTCAAGTGATGGCCAAACGGGCTTTGCTGACAATCATTACCACTTGGGTGAATACACAGTTTGCCAAAGTAATACTAATGAAAAAAAGATTTATATTCAGGTTAAAAACCCTATGTCCACAGAGCGGCTTTGTATTTATCCAACGACTAACTCGGGAAGTGAGTCTTGGTATATTGGGCCGGCAAAATGTGTTCATTTATATGAAGCAAAAAAGATTTATACTTTAGAAATGGTGGTCGAATCGTATTATCAACAAAGGCCATTGACCGGTGTGATGATGATGAAAGATCTCTCTCACCATTACCCTTTTCCTTTTGATTCTTATCAAGCGGTACGTGCAACCACCGCCTATCAGGAGTGTATTAGGCGCTCTCAAGCATCAATTCCAGACCCTCGCTATTGCCAGGCCTTTGTTCAGGTAGGGCAATATCGCTATGTTACATTCCGCTAAGCATTAAGAAAAATTAATTTATTATTAGCTACCTTGAAGCCGAACAATCTTTGTAAGAAAAAGGATTTTTTGAAAGTGGAAGTAAGGCCAGGAAAAGTTTTATCCAGAGATCGTATCAGTCCCTCCTCTTCCGTTTTTTAGATTTTTTACTAACAAAGTTTTTGTTGTTTTGATAAGGAAGTAATCGCTGAAGAGAGCTTATATATTCCGTTTGGGATACTTTCTTTTTGCTTTGCTAATTGTAGAAATGAATTGGATAATTAAGCTCTACCACAATTTTTATAATAAATTTATTGATGAAAAACATCAACTAGATGCTATTATGTCATATCGAGTCCACCTTTTTCTCTTGGTAACGATTGTGACAGGCCTATTGATGTGGGTCTACGCGTTTCTTTCCTTTTATTTTATTGATCATATTTCTATTAAGTACTTAGGCTTTGGTTATGCTTGTGTCCATATAACGGCACCTTTGGCCTATCGCTGGAAGCGCTCACTGGTATTTGCGAGCTATGTCATTCTTATTACTGGTGGCCTATTTCAATTACATTTTTGTTTATTAACAGGTGGGTTTTATAATTCGACCCTCGTCTGGGTTGCTATTTTACCATCTATTGCAGGGGTTTTAACGAATAAGAAGCATGCGTTGATATGGTCCATCGTTGCTATTTTGTCGATGTTCACAGTTTTTATCCTCGATGTCCATCTGCAATTGCTAAATAATTATTTAGATGAAAGGGCCCGTACTATGACGCAATTTCTTGTTACCGCAGGAATGATCGTCCTCAATAGTGCCTTTACTTTGCTTCTTTTGGGGAAGGATAAATTCAAAAATGAGATCCTTCATAAGAAGGCCTTATCGAAACAAAATATTCTTCGAATAGTATCACATGATATCTCAACTCCTCTCTCAGTGATAAAATTGTCTATTGCTAGGGCCTATAAATCATTTATGCAAGCCGATTTCACAGATCTTGAAAAACGCCTAAAAGTGATGGAAAAAAATGCCCTTAAAATGGGAAAAACGATCGAAAGCTCTAGAGCATTAGAGTCTGTTGAAAGTGGAAAGAAGGATCTTAAATTGGATTCCTTTGATTTAGGTCAATTGATGGACTCGATTTTACTAAACAATAAGGACATGTTTGATGTTAAGGAATTAAAAATCATCCAAAATTTTAATATTGGAGTCCAACCTATAATGGGAAACCGTCATATGGTCGAAACCCAGGTGATTCAAAATATTATAAATAACGCGATTAAATTTAGTTGCCAGGGTGGTGTCATTGTATTTGATCTGCGTACCTTTAGTGATGAAATGGTAGAGCTTTGTATTCGTGACCACGGTATTGGGATTCCTGAGACTATTCTCCAAAATATATTTAACCCATTGGCCAAGACTAATAGAGAGGGGACGAGAGGGGAAACGGGAACTGGTTTTGGTATGCCAATAGCTAAACATATTATGGACCTAATGGGTGGCAAAATAATCGTTGAAAGCCGTGTTAAAGAATCCGATGCTTATGAGCATGGAACGTGTTTTAAATTATATTTTAAAGTGAGTCATAAATCTCTTCCACCATTTAAAGAAGAGGGAGAACTTGAAGAAGTTCTGACTTTTAAAAATGCCAATTCATAATTGATTTTGTTGGTTTTTATCATTTGAACCGAGCATTTTCTATCGCCCAGTTTATCTTTAATTCTTTCTGTTCTAGTCCATAACTAGAGAGCGATAAATACTTATTGCTGTATCATTAAATAAAGTCTGTATAAAAACCTCAGTTAAATTTTTTAAAATTATCTTTCTTAATATATTCTTGTTTTGCACCGATCAGATCAATATGAAAATTGGATATAAATTTGTATTCGCTGATAAAAAGTTTTGGAATTATGATGTCATCATTGATGACGAGACTTTGACAGGTAAAGATGTGACAGGGGAATTACCTTCCTGGACTAAGCTAGGGCATCATCAATGTACCAATTGTCCATTAAATGAGGGCGATACACCTTCTTGTCCAGTTGCCGCCAATATGTCCCATGTGATCACTAGAATTAAAAATAGCTTAAGCTATGAAGAGGCCAAGGTCGTTGTCGAGGTTGAAGAGCGGGTCTATTATAAAAATACCGATTTACAAACGGGTCTATTTAGTCTGATGGGACTTATTATGGCCACCAGTAAATGCCCCCACTTTAGTTTTTTACGGCCTTTGGCCAGGTTCCATTTGCCGTTTAGCTCCATTCAAGAGACTCATTTCCGCACCCTCAGCGGACACCTTGTGAAGCAATTTTTAAAACAGGGTGGCGAGCAGGCGCAATGTAACATCAAAGATTTATTAGAGCAGTACAAAGCGTTGGCAATTGTCAACCGCTGCCTATTAGAACGACTTCGCTCTTATTCAAAAGGCGATGCTGATAAAAATGCAGTGGTTGCCCTCAATGTATTTGCTCAAATGTTTAACTCCGAGGCCAATAGTAATTTCGGGCTATTGGCCGAAATATTTGATATATAATTTGTTTAGAAAGTCTTTTCATTTTACACGAAATTGCTAGGATGGTGGCCGGAGGAATCGATGATTTTTTTTAGCACAATTCTTATACTTTGGAGCACGGTTCTTTTTGCAGAGGATTGTCGCTCATCAATTTCTGAGCTCGGTGTTTTACCTAAAAAAGTCCTCAAAGAAGTTTCCGGAATGGATATGCTAGGAGAGGGCAAAAATGCCCATTGGTACTTTATCAATGACACTCAATATGGTGATTCTTTTTATCGCTCAAATTATAATTACTCCCGATTCGATAAGGTCAGCATTAAAGGGGTCCTTTTTGAAGACGTTGAAGATTTAAGCGTTGGCAAATGCTTTGAACAAACTTCTTGCCTTATTATCGGTGATATTGGTGACAATGATCTGGCGCGCAAGCGCTATCAATTATATTATGTGAATCATCCCAGTGCTGGCGCTTTGGAGACAGGCCTTATTAAGGCCATTCACTTTAAATATGCAGACAAAAAATCACATAATGCTGAAACCCTTTTTACAACTCCCAGTGGAGACATCATTATCGCGACCAAGCCAGGCCATGGCGAGAAGGCGGGGAAAACGAATTTATACCATATCCCCTATAAGGCCCTTTTAGAGTATAAAGCTAAAAGCGAACCTCTTATCGCCCTCTATTTGGGCACCCTCGATTTATCGTCTCTTCGCCCTTTTTCTAAAAATAAACACCATATTATTACTGCTGGAGATATGAGCGCCGACGGCCAAAAGTGGCTACTTTTAAGTAAGGGAAGTGCCTATGAATTCTTTTTTAGCCCCTTTCAATTAAAAAATCCCAATTTTAAACCTAGGGCGGGGATTGATTTTCGTTATATTCGTTTACAGAAACTCCAACAACAAGAGGCGATCGCCCTTGTCAATGGGGGAGAGATGAGTTTTCATTACACGACTGAAAGAAAAAATAAAAAAGAAAATCAGCCTATTTTACGAGGTTTTTGTCCCTAATTTTGCTCATTTGCAGATATAAGCTTATCGATTGAGAAGAAGTCCAACCCCATAACGATTGGTGGAGTGGTTATAATCAATAAGAGTATCCCCGTAACCACTGAAATGCTGAAAGTGAAGATAGAATCCCTTACCAAGGGGGAAGGAAATATTACTTTCGTGGGCACCAAAATGTGTCTTGAAATTATGCCGGGCCATATAATGAATAAACATAGTCCCTAACTTAAGCGTAATTCCCAATTGGCCATAACCATAATAGTCAATAATAGAGGTATTCTTTTGTACGATTGAAGGGACACTTTGATCTTCCGCAAAGACGTACCAAGACCGCAGGTAAATATTAATATACTCTGTTTTAAGATGCCCTGTGAGATAAAATTGATCCCATCCCCGCGACTCTGGGTCTTGTTGGCCATTAGATTCATGGGAATAACCAAAATCAGCAAAGAGGGAGGGACTTCCAAAGCGCATAAAAACTTCGGGGTTATAATTGGTTTCCCGGAAAGGTGCTGACGCTTCGTCATTATAAATTTGCCATATACTCTTTTGGCTATAGGCAAAGAATAACGAGCCTGGGCCGCCGTTGCCGATAAGAGCTGTTTTTAGGCTAATTTGATACTTGACTTCGGCTTCCTTGCCGGCATCTTGATCGGACGTCGTGTAGGAGTAGGGATGGAAATACGTTAATTTATGAACCTTGAGGAGTACTCCTTCCTGTTCATCTTGAGCGTATAAAGAAAAAAAACATAATATTATTGGCAACCACTTCACTCTCATATTTTACCTTTTAAAGATCAGTTTTAACCACTAGGCAGAATTATCATCAGTATAACTCCCCAATATTATGTACCTAATGTTTTATTGTCGAATAACCGATAAAAAATTATGAGTTTAGTGAGAGTTTTAACTTTATTAACGATGATCATGGGTGCAATTTCTTATGCTGGAAATGATGGGGTCATTAATATTGATACTCATTTTGGAAAAGAAGATATCTCTCATAGAGACTTTCCAGTCATTGAAAAGAAAGTACGGCCAAAAAAGGTTGGACAGCAGAAAGAACCTGATAGGGCCACCGGTGAAAATGGTTTTTCCGATGATGAAAAGGTTAAAGAACTTGACATTGTTACGCCTGGTGAACATTTAGAAATAGAGGACTGTAAGGTCATCAATCAGGAACGCTATAAAACAATTAACGATTCGATTAAAATAAATGGCGATAGGCCACAGGTCGAACTGAAATAATTATTTTTTTTTATTCAAGTGGTGTTTTTCCCAACAAAATTGAATCTTCTCGCCCAAAATCTTTATATCGATGGGTTTAAACATAAAGTTACTCACCCCATGTTCAAAAGCGTCAATGATGTTCATTGATTTGTCTTCAACAGTAATAAGGAGGAAAGGGATGTTGGCAAGGATCGCATTCTTTCGGACTTTTTGTAAGAGTATTGTTCCTGGGGCATCTGGGAGCTTGAGGTCTGATATAATAAAGTCGATTTGTCGTTTATTTTTATATTCGCCCTCGATTACCTTGATGGACTCGGTAACATTATGGGCCGTTAGAAATTCGCCACAAAATCCAAGGTTTTTCAATCCATCAATTAGAAATGATAAATAAAAACTCATGTCGTCTATGAGCAAAAAGCGGATATCTCGTGGTGCATTTATTTTTGATTCCATAAATTCATTTTACTCAAATTCTGGTGGGTTTAAAGGGGCAATATTGGAAAATAGGATTATTTTAGCTTGTGTGCAGGGCGTCGCTATTGATACGCTTGTTATTAAAGAAAAAAATAATTAAAGAGGCAAGTTTGCGACTGGTCTTGATAGAGGGGGATATGGGCGTAAAGAAGAGAAAAGAAGATAGTCTAAGGGGTATCAATCCAATTAGTAGATAGCGTATGGCTTGACCAATTGAAATTGGTAATTATTATTAAGGCCTTGACGATTTCCATGGAAAAAGGAAGAAAAGGCCATCATGTTAGATGTATCTTCAATTATAGTTGAGAAGAGTTCTCAGCGGCAAAAGGTTGCCAAAACGACACGGCGGAAGGAAGCGAGTGAGCAATTAAACCTTCTGTCTTTAATGAATCATGAATTCGATTTATTAACGTCCATCACCCCAGCACAAGGAGTGCCCCCTCGTTGTGATAAAAGGCGCCGTAAGCGGCGTCTTATGACTCCCCCCGTTGGAGCTATTCCTGAATCATCAAGGTTAGCATTAGACTCTCGTAAAGAATGGATCGTTGGCCGAAGTAATAAAGAGGCCACCATCAAGGTCCGCTCGTGGTTTACAGGTAAAGGAAAAGACAGCAGTCTTTTTCTTGTTGGGCCTTGTGGCGTAGGAAAAAGCCATTTACTCCTCGCTGAATGGCAGGAGCTAAAACAGAAAAAAGATTGGTGCTTCGCCAATGATTCTCTTGCCATCGCTGAATTATTGAATCGACCATTTCATTCTTTAAAAGATAAAAAAGGTATTATTCTGGATGGTTTGGTCTGGAAAATCCTCTCTTCAAAAGAGGAAGTGCGACTCGGTGAGTTCATTGACTTTTGCCAACTCCATAATGTGCGTATTTTGTTTTCATCTCATGAAAAAATTGGACAATACCAAAACATGGATGGACGAACTCAGGGGCGTCTTAAAAGCTTAACTCAAGTGGAAATTTATTCGTGGGATAAGGGAATTTCCGAGCGCTTGATGGATGGTTTATTACCGCCTCATCATCAATCCCTAAAGAATGACTTTCTTAACTTTGGTACCTTTAATAATGCCTTTGAATTAAAAGAGTTCATGCATCAATTGGATTCTCAGGCCTTATCTTTAAATCAAGAAGATGATGATTATTGGCAAAAGTGGTTTACTCGCACTATTTCTAAAGGGAAAAGAGCGGCGCCAAATAATGAAGAGAATATGGAAGAAGTGCTCAATTTATTGTCAGACTATGGCCGCTTTTCTAAGGATGATATCTTGGGCCGAAGACGCCTCGCGCCCTTGGCCCTTATTCGCCAGGTTTTGATGTATTGGCTCAATCGTCACTTCGATCACAGCTTGGGAGCGATTGGCCGTTATTTACAAAGGGACCACTCTACTATACTGCATG
>JBFGZE010000087.1:0-12674 GCA_041586955.1 Bacteriovoracaceae bacterium | reverse complement strand
CTTCTTTTATGGAATTACGACGACTTTGAAACTCTCGATTTCTTCTAACGTGATCGAAGAGGGGTCATTAGATATTTCTCTCTATAATCTTCATTCTTTGAGCTAATTAAAAATGGTGACATGACATTGTCATAAGATATTTTACACTCAGCATCTTCAATTCGAGAAAGAGAATCTAAAAGCAATAAAGAATTAACTCTTAGTTCAACGAGTGCTCCTTTGGCCGGCCGTTTAAGAGCGATCGACTCCTGAGCACGAGATGCCTGACTATCAAGCGAAGTAATATTTAATTGATCATCTTTTAGTTGGATTGCTACCGAGCGGGAACGGTCACCGGAAAAAAGACTGATACGGCGTAAAACGGAAATCAATTTTTGTTTATCAATTAATATTTCACTGGAAAATTGACGTGGATAAACACTATCAATATTGACATACTCGCGGTCAATTAAGCGAATCTTTAAAAGAACATTATCTAATTCCAATAACAAATAATTATTTTGCACCTTAAATTTAAATTGAGGTTTATCCGCCTTAAGGATTTTCAATAAAATGCCGACAGACTTCCCAGGAATAAGCACGGGAGGAAAATTATCATCCCACGAAGTCTGGCCAAGGCCAACCTCATTCCACGCGACCAAATAGCCATTAGTGGCAATAGCATTAAGCTTACCATGGTAAGGTCTAACATAAACTCCAGATAAATTAATCTGAAAGGCCTGGTCACCTACAGCAAAGGATACCTTTTCTAATAAATTAAGAAGATCACCTGAGTCAAACGAATCGCCTTCTATTTTTTCTAAATTCAAGGCCTGAATATGATCATGGGGAATTAAAGGCATTTCGCAACTAAGGCCATCACTTGTAATGAGAATGTTTTTATTATCTATAAGATCTAAGGAAATCGATTCATAGTCAATTTCTCTTACCAAGTGAAAAAATTCATGCCCCTCTAGAGCACCCTCCCAATCGCTCTCAATATACGCTGGTATATTAAGGTTAATTGTATTCTCATAATCGGTGGCCATCAGCACCAATTTTTGCTCATCTTTACAGGCCTTTAAACAAACAAGACTTGTTAAGATATCGCTGGCACGCTTTTCCAAGACCTGTCCGATCTTTTGAAATGCTTTATATAATTGGTGAGTTGCAACTTGCACGGCCATAATTTTTTCCTAATTAAGGCATACAGTAGAAAGTTTTTAGGTCAGGAGTCACGCCGCAAAGTGCTATACCCTTGTGACTGAGATCACTTCCTCATGGCCTTCAATAATAGAAATGGTCTTGAGTAGCTCAGAATAATCCTTCACTTCAATTTCAAAAATAAAGCTCCCCTTGCGATCAGGCAGAGATTTGGCCAAAGCGCTCCTAATATTAACGCCGATATTGGTAATACTTTTAGAAATATTGGATAAGATTCCCGGTCGATCGTGGGTAATAACACGAACATTTACTGGATGTTTAAAACTAAACTCATTATTCCATTCGACATGAATAGTACGCCCCATATCGCCCTCATCCATACGTTGGCACCGACCAGTATGAACAGTAATCCCCCGGCCACGAGTAACGTAGCCGATAATGGGGTCACCAGGAATGGGATTACAACAACGGGCCAAGCGAACCATTAAATCGTCCATACCATCAACAATAACCGCATTATCTTTATTCGCCTTTTTGCGTACAGTACGAGTTAACTTATTCGTATAGGATTCTATTTCAGTTAAATGTTCTTCAGGGACCGTATTCTCTTCTACGTTTTTAACAGAAGGGCATTTTTGAATAACTTCTTTAGGTTTTAATTTACCGGAACCAACTCGAATATAAAGGTCATCCTCATTGGACAAATGAAATTCCTTAACGAGGAATTCCAAATCACCTTTCTTGGCGAGAGCTTTGAGGGAAGTACCAAAAATACGGCACGTTTTTTCCAATATGTCTTTGCCAAGGACTTTGTTATTTTCGCGCTCAACTTTTAATAAAAACTGCTTAATCTTAGTTTTGGCACGAGATGACTTAACAATGCTAAGCCAATCTTTGGATGGGGTTTGAGTCTTTGAGGTCAGGATATCGACGGTATCGCCAGATTTAAGTGTATGTCGTAACGAAACCATTCGGCCATTAACTTTGGCCCCCACACAACGCGCCCCTACTTCTGTATGGACAGCATAGGCGAGATCTAAGGGAGTGGCCCCATAGCGCAATTCACGAACATCACCTTTTGGTGTAAAGACAAAAATACCACCTGCATCGAGGTCGTTTTTGACAACATCCATAAATTCATAATTATTTTTAACGTTCTGATTGAATTCTAATAATTGATCAATCCAGTCCAACTTAGCACTACCGCTAGCGATACCTTCCTTATATTTCCAGTGGGCGGCGACACCTGTTTCCGCGACCTCATCCATATCACTGGTACGAATTTGAATTTCGATCCTCTCTGCCTGGGGCCCAATCACCATCGTGTGAAGGGATTGATAACCATTAACCTTAGGAATCGCAATAAAGTCTTTAAAGCGCCCAGGAATGGGCTTAAAAGAAGAGTGCATAATTCCCAATGCCTTATAGCATTCAGTGATATTATTAAGAATAATACGAAAGGCCAGGACATCTTGAATTTGTTCAAAATCAACACCGCGCGCTTTCATTTTTTTATAAATTGAATAGAAATGTTTAGATCGTCCTTTTGTCTCCGCCTTGACATTATATTCCGACAATTTCTCTTGAATAATTTCAATCACATTGCGGATATAGCCATCACGGTCAGTCTTTTTCATGGCGACTTTTTCGGCCAAACGATAATAAATATCGGGATGAAGAAACCTTAAACAAAGGTCTTCTAGCTCCCCCTTAACAGAATTAATTCCTAGACGACTTGCCAGGGGGACATAAATATCGAGAGTCTCTTGAGCTATTTTTTTCTGCTTCTCTTCTGAGACATATTGTAATGTCCGCATATTATGCATGCGATCCGCTAACTTAACGATAATCACACGAATATCTTTCGCCATGGCGACAACCATTTTACGAAAGTTTTCCGCTTGGGATTCTTCTTTAGTTTTAAATTTAATTTTAGAAATTTTGGTCAACCCAACGACAATTTGGGCAACATCAGTATTGAATTCTTTTTCTAGATCGGTCGGAGAAATATTACAATCTTCAACAACATCATGAAGGAGTCCTGCCACAATACTTTCAATGTCCATGCGCAACTTAATCAATGTTGCAGAGACATTTAAGGGGTGAATAAAATAGTCCTCACCGGAACTTCTCTTTTGACCTTCATGGGCCTTTTGTGCAAAAAGATAGGCCTTTTTTAATAAGACAAAATCAGCATCTGGGTAATAAGCTTCCACTCTCCGAACTAAATCGTCGAGCGTAATATCTCGTTCATGTGAAAAATCCAACGAGCGAAACAAATTATTCCCCCAAAATTTCTTTAAAGACCCTTCTTAAATCTTCATAAGCGCGGTCCAAATCGTCATTAACCACACAATAATCGTAATCATCCCGTCTTTTCATTTCTTCCCGGGCATTCTTCAATCGTAACTCTATCACTTCTTCCGATTCTGTGCCACGATTACGTAGCCGTCGCTCCAACTCTTCTAAAGACGGTGCTGCAATAAAAATCGCTTGGGCATCATCGCCAAAAAACTTTTTAAACGAATCAGTCCCCTGTACATCAAGATCGAATAAAACTGAATGGCCATGGTTAACTTTACTCAGGACAAAACCCTTTGAGGTGCCATAATAATTGCCATGAACATTGGCCCACTCGACAAAAGCATCTTGGTCTCTTTTTCTTAAAAACTCTTCTTCAGAAATAAAAAAATAATGCTTCCCATCGACTTCACCTTCCCTTTGCGGTCTAGTGGTAAAAGAGACTGACCAATGAAGTGAGCGAAATTCCTCTTTGAGTCTCTTAATAAGAGTCGACTTACCTGTGCCCGAGGGGGCGACAATAACAATAATTTTGCCTTTTTTTTCAGTATTCATCATTCAATATTTAAACCTTGTTCCCGAATTTTCTCCAAATGAACCTTCATTTGGATTACTGACTCTGAAACTTCTTCCATATTACTTTTTGAGCCAATCGTATTGGTTTCCCGGTTGAGTTCTTGAACCAAAAAGTCCATTTGCCGCCCCGTTTCACCACCTTTTAATAAAAGCTGATCGAGTTTGGCGAGGTGAACTTTAATGCGGTTGATTTCTTCCTGCACATCCATTTTCTCTAAATAATAAACCACCTCTTGCATATAGCGGGGCTCATCAATTTTGATTTCCGAAATCATTTCTTTAAATTTCTTCGTCAATCTCTCTTTCACATGCTTTTGGAACTCATCGGCTTTTTCTTCAATGATTTTAAAATGTTTTAAATACTGACCTTTATGATCCACTAATACCGCTTTTAACTTCTCTCCTTCTTGTGAGCGGGACTCTCCAAGGCTAATCACCGCCTGATCAAAAGCGGTAATAAGTAATTCCAAAAGGAGCGGATCTTTGGAAAGATCCTTGTCCGTCAAAAACTCAGAACGGCAAAAATCTGTGGGGTTTATTGTCATTTGTACCCCCTGCTCATCAAAAGTTGGCTTGAGGGTATTAATAAGGCCTTGCACCTTATTGAGGTCAATATCATCAAATTTATTGTTATTTTCCGCCCGTTTAAAATTGATAAAAACATCAAAAGAGCCGCGGCAAAACTTATGGGATAATTTCTTTCTTAACTCAACTTCGACAGCATTAAAAATGGAAGACATTTTAAAGCGGATATCTTTGAAACGATGATTAACACTCTTAATTTCTACATTTACAGAGTACTCCTCACCGGAGGCTTCCCCTTTACCAAAGCCTGTCATAGATGAAATAGTCATAAATTCCTCTCAGGATAATAACAGTGATTGCCAATCGAGGTTGCCCTCAACCGTTTGATTTCCCATCTGTCTAAATTTCTGAAATCGATTTTCTTTCAAACGCTTTTTAGAAATCTTACTCAAAGCTTTAACCTCTTTTTCCAAAGCTTTTTGAACAAGAGCAAATGCTTCCCCGGCATCTTTATGGGCACCACCTGCAGGTTCAGCAATAACACCATCGATCACTTGCAATTCAAGGGCCTTTTGAGGGCCCAATTGAAGGGAGTTCGCAGCTGTTTCAGCTTTCTTTGGATCGGCCCATAAAATGGAGGCACAAGACTCAGGGGAGATGACTGAATAAATGGAGTACTCCATCATTAGCACTTTATCTGCAATAGCAACCCCAAGCGCTCCTCCGGAACCGCCTTCTCCAACAACAACTGAGATGATTGGGCCATTGAGGTCAAACATTTCTGCGATATTATCAGCAATGGCGCAGGCCTGACCTCTCTCTTCAGCGCCAATCCCTGGATAGGCACCTGGAGTATCAATCAAAGTAATGATAGGAATATTAAATTGGCTTGCCGTTTTCATGACCCTGAGGGCCTTACGATAACCCTCTGGTCTTGGCATACCAAAGTTATGCTTGACCTTTTCTTTAGTCTTGCGACCTTTTTCAATACCAACAACACAAACTTTTTGATCTCCAAGATAAGCAAAGCCGGTAATTAAAGCGGGGTCATTTGCAAATTTGCGATCACCACAAACTTCATGAAAGTCAGTAAAAATATTTTTGATATAATCAACTGTATGAGGACGGCTTGGATGGCGTGACAATTGAACTCTTTCCCAAGGGGTAAGATTGCCATAAATTTCTTTAATAAGATTACTAACCTTTTTCTCCAAGGCCTTAATCTCACGAGAAATATCAAGCTCTGGCCTTGAAGAGGCTTCCTTTAAATCTTTAATTTGGTTTTCTAAAGCTCGAACTGGCCGTTCAAAATCTAAGGTAAACTGATCTAATAAATCGCTCAAAAGACACCCCTCAAACAGGTTTGGGATAAAAGTTTAACAGCGAGGATAGTAAAAAAAGAAGGGATTAACAATGTTGAGAGGGGAAAAAGCTAGTATTTTATTCAAGGCTCCACCCCTGGACGACGCCTTGCTCAAAAAACACATAGCGCATCCTGCCATTTTGTTGAAAAGACCAGCGCTCATTTTCGCGAATAGGGTCACCTGCCACGTCAATACGAAAGGCCGGGCCCCATTGGCGGCGAACATCATCTTTGGTCATCCCTACCTGAATATCCCGGTCTCTCCTTTTGATAAGATCCAAACTGGCAAGACTACGGCCATCACGGCCGACCCTTTCGTGATACTCTTCTAATCGCATTGAGTCGACATAGTCTCGCTTTTCCTCTGATGATAAGCTTAGAAAATATATCTTTTCAGAAGTAGACTCGAGATATGGTGAAACATGAGCGTATTGCTCATACTCCTCTTGATTTAAATTGCGCTCTTTCATCACTAATTCGTGGTTGAGAGATTTACTGTTTTCAAGCTGTTCTCTCTCAAAGGATGCCGGTGTCCTCTTTAAGATTTCCTCACGAGAACGGTAGGCCGAATCAGATCGGTCTCCTGGCGTGACATTAAAATCTTGGCCTGGAACAAAAAGTCCCTCCGAGGTACGATCCATTTCATCGATAAAGGTCCTTTTCTTTAAAAAGGCGGCGCAACTGCTTAATAAAAGAACAGACAGTATAATCAAATACTTAGAATTCTGCATAATCCCTCCGCGAGGCCCGATGCCCCAACTACTGGGCTATTCGAACAAAATCTGCGTTGGATGAAGGAAAGTGAGAGTTTAAGTAAAAAGGGGAAAAATCTACTTATTTTAACGGCTTGGCCGAGCGTTTCGCTCAACTAGAAAAACATTATGGCCTATAATAAAGTATTTTAATCAAATAACCGATAAATCTTTGAATAAGGCCCTTTGGAGGTTTTTTGAAGAAGTTTATGAAAATTGAAGATGGTATCAACCGCATTTTATCAAATGTAGGCGAGCAGGCATCTTCGGCAACCAAAAAGATTACCCCAAAAAAGATCCTAGAGTCCGTTGTTGATTTTCAGGAAAATTTTGCGGAGAAAAAGGTCCTACTTGGTAAAGGTCTAGTCGAAAAAAAGAATAAAGCGCAATCAGACCTTATTAACTTGAAAAAAAAATCAACTAAAAACTGGCACAAAACCAAAGACTCTGCCCTCAACTCTTTGGTTGAGGCGAAAGACTTTCGACTAACCCCCTCAATCTTAAAAAAGATTGTTCTGGCCATCTTTGCGATCTTTGCCCCTCCTTTAAAAAAATGTACTCATTGGGTTTTCACTCTCAAACCAAAGGCCCTCGTCGCTTTTGTAACACTCTCAACAGTGGGTTCCTTAACGGGGATCACCGTTTATAAAAATAGTAAAAAAATTGCGGAAAAGGCGGCCCGTTCACCTGCTGCAGAAATGGTAGAAAAAGTTAAAGACGCTGATGGGACAAGTCGACGACCTGCTTATTTTCGTCGCACTGACAAAGAGTTTCTGGTACGCAATTTTATTTTCCCCGTTCATCTGGTGAATACCGGAGGGATGAAAGTGCTCAACTTAGATTTTACAGTTAAGGCCTCCAATAAGTATATTCGCGCTTATTTATGGGAGAACCCTTATTTAATTACAAATAAACTGCATTCCACTATTGAAACGATGAGCATCGAGTTTCCAGTCGAATCCCAAGAGGGAAAACAAATCATCAAAGATAAAATAAAGGTAGAATTAAACGCACTTCTTAAAGAGCTTGAAATCAAGGGAGAAATTGATGAGATCAATATTCACTCTATGCTCGGCGCCTAAATAACTTTTTTAAATGCTTCCCTTTCCTTACCTTTAAAATCCTCTAATGCATTTTTAATTTTATAGGGGGAGATTTTAAGAACATTAGAGACCATATCAACTTTCTGATCAAAGCTTATATAAGCACGCTTTATATAATCATTTTTGACCTCTTCTAAGGGTCGAAACACTTCTAACTCACCCATAGAATTGAGTTTTTTGATATTGAGTAAATTCTCATCAATTAAAGACACGTCTAAATATCCAGGACCTTCCAATAGCGCCTTTTTCTTTAAATATCCCATTAATTGACGATAATTCCCAGGCCATGAATAATTGAGGATGAATTGGGTTAATTGACGAGAAAAATGAACCTTATGTTGAACCATAAATAAATCTAATATCTCTTGAATAGAATTTAGCCGCTGACGTAATGGCCCTAATTCAAATTCTAGGCCTGAGTGAAGACGAAAATAAAAATCGCTTCTTATTTTTCCGGCCTTTAACAAGTCATCAAGTGACCGGCCCGTGGAGATAATTAATTTATTCTGGACTGGGTAACTTCGCGCCCCACCTACTGGTCGAACCTCATTATTATCAAAAAATAATAATAATTTAGTTTGTAACTCCAATGACAAAGAGTCAATTTCATCGAGATAGAGAACCCCATAATGAGACTCTCGTAAAGCTCCCAATTTATTCTGATGCGCCCCCGTAAAGGCCCCCTTTTCATGGCCAAATAATTCTGACTCCAACAATGAGGGGGAAAAAGAAGAAATATTAATATGAATAAATTTTTTTTCAGGGAAAAGTTTATTGGCAATCGATTTGGCCATATGGGACTTGCCACTCCCTGTCTCTCCTTTTAATAGGAGGGGTAAATTAGATTGGCCCCACTTTTCAAAAAACAATTCCCTTTTATCTATTTCATCATCATCTGATTTTTTGCTATGGGATAAATTATTTTTAGTCTCAATACGATTAAAACCCAAATAAATAGTACTGTACCGCTGAAGAAAGACCTCAGCACACCACTGCTCGTTGACCTTAAAGTAGTTAGAGCTAAGGGCCCTCAATAAATATC
Source organism: Bacteriovoracaceae bacterium (assembly GCA_041586955.1). Lineage (GTDB taxonomy): Bacteria > Bdellovibrionota > Bacteriovoracia > Bacteriovoracales > Bacteriovoracaceae > JBFGZE01. Next base: position 3,869 of record JBFGZE010000087.1, on the reverse strand, counting down.
TTTTATCATGATCCTTGCCCTCTCCCCATAAATCCAGGGAGAATTCCCCCTCCTCCTCCTTTAGGCCGGGTAACCAAATTTCTTCACCTTTTTGCTGGTATTCAACCCCCTGACGAATCACAAATTTATAATGAGTTTTCATCAATTTAAGGGTCCTTTTACGAGCATTGAGAGGGGTTAGCTCAAGACGATCACCAAGGCCCAGGCCATTTTCTTTAATTGATAAATTAGAAAGGATCGCGACTTTTTGCACCATAAGGCCCCCAAGTGAAGAAAAAGGTTCTTTCCTCCTTCTCATTTCAGGCCCTGTGCCAGATAAAAATCACCTGTTTTTAGGATCTTATATTGAATTCTAAGTTAAAAATGGTATTGATATCAACCATTAAGACTCAAGGAGAACCACATGGAACTAAAACTATCAAAGGGTAATACCCAATTTGCCTATGGCTTTAGCTCTCCCGAGCAATTAATGACTTGGTTTCAAGAAAACCCCAAGGCCATAGGTGTCGCCTTTGTTGGTCGTTCAAATGTCGGTAAGTCCAGCCTTATCAATACTCTTTTCGGCCGAAAAACTGCCAGAACCTCAAAAACACCAGGACGCACAAGAGAAATTAATATTTTTAATATCGCTTTAGAAGAGAATGGACGCCCGATTGAAACAGAAAAAGAGTTATTTCTCTTTGATCTCCCAGGTTACGGCCATGCTGAAATTTCAAAAGAGATGGCCAGAAATTGGGATGAATTAATGCAAATATTTTTTGGACAGGCCTCCACTAATATCCACCTTATCAATGTCCAAGATGCTCGCCACCCATTGCAAACCGCAGACACCCATTTTCTAAAAATACTAAAAAAATGGGATGGTCATATTAGTATCGCATTTAATAAATTAGATAAATTAAAAACTCAAAAAGATAGAGCGAAGCTTAAAAGTCAGATGCCAAAGATTTTAGAAGAAGTCACCATGGCCCAACAAATCTTTACGGTATCTGCAGAAAAGAAGACAGGTGTTCCACAGTTAGAAAGCGGAATCGTCAACCACTTCCTTCGCCTTTTATGAGTCGTTACTATCCTCTGAAAAGCGAATGGTATTCACTTCCTTTTCAATATTTTCTAAATCCGCTTCATAATTCTTAATCTTGGTCATTAATTCAGCAACGCGAGGGTCATCGCTAGTTAGCTCCCCCTTATTCAGTGCAGAGAATGCCAAAGATCCTAATTCCGAATAAGCTTCGTTTAATTGACCTTTGGCCTTTGAAGCCGATAACATCCTTTTTCCAATTTCAGTCGTTTTTTTGACTTCCTCTTGACAGATATTAAAAATATCGTGAAATCTGTCCTTCCAGTCTTGGCCTTTATCTGTCATATTTGACTCCTTAATATTCAATACAAATTATAACTATTAAGACCTTTGTTGTGAAGAATTTAGAATTTGTTAAAATGAAGACAATGATTATTTACTACACGAACGGTCACCTATGCTTAAAATTTTAAAAAATATACTTATCACAAAACGTCAGTCTGACTTTTTTGATAAGACATTCAGGTTTTTTCAAAAAAAGTATCCTAGTGGTGAGGATGCCTGGGGCCTTCATTTAAAAAATGCTCGTAAGAATATGGAGATTGTTTACCCCATTTATAAAAACTATTTTAAAGTTCGCTTATTTGGCAAAGAAAATGTTAAGGACAGACCCTATGTCGTCATCTCTAACCACACCGGACAAATTGCCATTGATGGTATGCTGATCGCTACCGCTTTTGCCACCGAAATTAAACCGCCGCGAATTTTAAGGGCAATGGTCGAACGTTTCTTTACAAAACTCCCCTTCCTTAATACCTGGGCGGCCGAAGGTGGAGCAGTATTAGGAGATAGACAAAATTGCCTCAATCTCCTCAAGAGAGGAGAATCCGTTCTGGTCTTCCCCGAGGGCGTTAAAGGTGTTGCCAAAAGCACATCTGATTATTACCAATTACAAAACTTTACTCGAGGTTTTTTTCGAATTGCCTTGCAAACGAAAACCCCCATCTTACCCATTGCCGTCATAGGGGCAGAAGAAACTTTCCCCTGGGTCTACCAGGCGAAATCACTGGCAAAAATGCTAAAACTTCCGGCCCTGCCACTTTCCTTAAATTACTTTCCATTGCCCTCGCCCATTGATATTCATATTGGTCAAGAATTTAGCCTGCCTGAGGAAGTTTCGGAGGATGCTACAGATGAAGTTATCGATCAATATATTAATCAAATCAAAAATCAAATTTCACAAATGACACAAAAAGGACTCAAAAAAAGACGACCCTTTTTTGCCAACACCAATCAAGAGAAACAATAAATGGCCAAATACCAAGCAAATAAAATATTAATCATTGGCATGGCCGGCGGCTTGGCCCAACTGACCGCAAAGAGGATCATTAAAGGTAATCCCCTCTGTAAAATTATCGGTATTGATAATCGTCCCCTTAATACCAAGCTTCCCTCTACCCGAGTACACTTTATTAAACTCCGCTATACTCGAGGAGACTTCGAACGCCTCTTTCGAGAACACTCATTCGACACAATCATCCATCTTGGCCGTATTTCCCACGCCAACCTGGAAAGCTCAAACTCCCTCTCTCGTAGGCTCGATCTTAACCTCATTGGAACCAAACGCATTTTAGACCTGGCCGAAAAGTTTGATATCAAAAAAATAATTTTCCTAAGTACCTATCACGTCTATGGAGCCCTCTCAGATAACCCCGTTTTTATTACCGAGGATTATCCTTTAAGAGCTTCCATTAAATACCCCGAGTTAAGAGATGTTGTAGAGCTTGATCAGATGACCTGCAGCTGGATGTGGAAAAATCAAACAAGTAGAGAAATGGTCATCTTAAGGCCATGCTCCATTATTGGCCCCACTATCCAAAATGCCATGAGTCGCTACCTCAGAGGAAATTGGTTACCGGTCTGTATGGATTTTAATCCCATGTTTCAATTTATTCATGAAGCCGATATGGCAAAAGTCATCCAATTTTCTTTAGAAAATATTCCTTTGGGCGTTTATAATGTTGCGCCAGAAGATGTGATCTCTATTAAAGAAGCACGTAAGCATCTTAAATTAAATAGTATTCCATTACCCAGCCTAGCAATGGAGCAATCTCTTAAAGCAGCAAAGTTTTTTTGGAAGGAAATTCCAGAGTATCTCATCGACTATATAAAGCATTCCTGCATCATTGATGCGAGTGAATTAAAAGCCTTATTACCCAAAGGGTTTTACCAATATAACGTGCGTAATTCTTTGGAGCATCTTAAAAATTAATCTTCTTTTTTACAATTCTTGGTACCTGCAGCTTTCTCTAAAGGAGAACAATAACCATTCCTTTTACCAATCTTTTTACCTATTTCTTTAAGCTTAGGCGGAATTTCACCCTCAAGTTTAGCGCTATCGCTCTTCTTGCAATTCTTACCTCCCATCAATTTATCTAAAGGAGAACAATAACCCTTCTTTTTAATAACCTTGTCAGAAACATCCTTGATGCTCGAGGGAGCTTCGTCAGCTTGAATACCAAGTGATAACCAGGTGAAAATAAACAATACTATACGCATAGCACAACCTTTGAAAGTGATTTTGTAGTACTTTACAGTTTACCAGGATTTTAATAAGATGCCATCCTGTTCTAAACGGCCCGGTGGCGGAATGGTAGACGCGCTTGATTCAAAATCAAGTATCTTCGGGTGTGCGAGTTCAAGTCTCGCCCGGGCCACCACTCATTTTTGATAATCTACAGTTCTTCGAAATAATGGATTCGATCTCTCGGCGCTTACGCTTCTCGTTCACTCTGCGAGAGAGTAAACTCCAACGCTTCAAAGCCCGTAGGCCTTTGCCGCATTGTAG
>JBFGZE010000086.1:0-13367 GCA_041586955.1 Bacteriovoracaceae bacterium | reverse complement strand
TGAAAATAAAATTCTTTTAAAAGACCGCTTTGTACAATCCAAGGATAAACAATACGAACCTCTCGAACGGCATGAATTGATCGTCAATATCAATGAGGGGCAATTCAAATATAAAACCAATCTTTCAGATTACCGCGACACTGGACTCTTTCTTGATCACCGCCCTTTGCGTATGGAAATTCTCCCCAGGCTCAACGGCGTTAAAGACGCTCTCAATCTTTTTTGTTATACTGGTTCACTCTCCGTGGTCCTCAGCGAAAAGGCGGAGAAAGTGACCAGTGTTGATTTATCAAAAACCTATATCAAATGGGCAGAAGAAAATTTTATCCTCAATCATATCCCAGTCAAACAGCATGAATTTATTCAAAAAGACTGTTTAGATTATCTACGAGAGCTCCAGGCCAACACCTTTGATATCATTGTCCTCGACCCACCGACCTTTTCTAATTCTAAATCCATGGATACCACCTTCGATGTCGAACGGGATCAAAAGTTTATTATTGACCGTTGTATGCGAGCATTAAGGCCTGGCGGTCACTTATTTTTTAGTAATAATAAACGCAAATTTAAACTGAATGAGGAAATTCAAACGAATTATCGCCCAAAAGATATCACTGCTCAAAGTATCCCCCAGGACTTCAAAGGGCAATTAATCCATAAACTCTACCTATTCCAAAAGGAATCTTAATGGCACTTTCTGCCCTGGCAATTTCGATCCTAACCCTTTTCTCTTTTGGTACTTCTATTATTTCCGCAATATGTGGCATGGGCGGCGGCGTAGTCCTCTTATCCTTGATGACCTTTTTTCTCCCCCTGGCGGTTGTTATCCCCATTCACGGTATGGTGCAATTAATATCTAATAGCGCCCGTTGCTATCTCTTGCGCGCTCATATTCATAAAAAGGTTCTGCAGTTTTATGCCTTAGGACTCCCCCTAGGTGCCTTTATCGCCCTCTGGCTCATACAAAATATCGACTCCAAGCTATTGCCTCAATGCCTCATTACCGGGCTAATTCTATACTCCCTTTTTAAACCCAAAAGGCTGCCACATTTAAGTATTCCCTTTCCCGCATTTTTTCTTGTCGGTGTCATTACTGGCGTCTTGGCCCCCTTAATTGGCGCTGTAGGCCCATTTCTAGCACCTTTCTTTCTACGGGATGACTTTGATAAAAAAACTGTTGTCGCTACGAAATCAATACTACAAACCCTCGCACATTTAATTAAAATACCGACCTTTATTGGCCTAGGGTTTCATTACCAGGACTATGGTTTTTTGATTATGGCGATGACCATCATGGCCCTTTTTGGCACCAAAATTGGAGTTCAATTATTAAATAAAGTTAGTGATCAATTTTTTAAGATAATATTTAAGGGAGCGCTGTCAATAGCGGCCATTCGCCTACTCTATAAGATAGGTCAACAAATCCAATCAGGAACTTTTTAATATAATGCTATTAAGGTAAAGGTGTTCAGCGCGGGCGCGGTGGCCTAACTTGAGAGTCACATCAGGATCAAACGTACTTTCAAACGCCGCACGATCAAATTTACCCAAACCATAGTCAATTAAATTACCCATCATCAAACGAATTTGATGACGTAAAAAGCCCTTGCCTTTCACTTCCATAATATAACCTTCCGTAAAGGGGTAAGCACCGCGGGAGTTTTGAAAATCAATCGCCGGTATAATATTGATGGTATCGATAATACGCATAAAGTTAGAGTTGGCACTCCGGTATTGATAATTATGAAAACTTTTTTCTCCTACAAAAAAAGAGGCTACCTCAGAGATAATGTCCATTAAGGGGGTCAATTCGATAATTCCTTCCTTAGGGTGGTTATACTTTACGGGGAAATGATAGATATAATGTTTTTCTTTAGAGCCACCAATAAGATTAAAGGAATAAGAGATTTCTTTAATTCCATGAAGGATAATCCCCGGCCCTAAAAATTGATTTAAGGCAATTAAATTCCATGCTGCTTCTTTTTTAACACTAAAGCGAATAAAGTTTTGATAGGCACAAACATAACGGTCAGTACGCGCCGCAGTTTGTATTTTCAAAATGGGAGTTTGATGAACGTTGGCAAAAGCATCTCGCAAAGACGAGAAAATCGTCTCTTCGTCCTTTTGTAAGGTTACACCGAAATAAGGTTTCCCTAGATATTCTAAGTCAATCAGATAGGTCTTCATACCTTTCTGTTTTCTCTTAGGTAAAAGAAAGCGTCAAGCCGCGAGAACAGTTTTTTTCTTAAATTCATCACCGCTGAATTGGCGATAAGAATTTTCGTGGGCATTGATCATGGTTTCAAGAGTGTATCTCTCAAGAAAATGCTTTTTGGCATTTTTTCCCATCTCCGCCGCCAAGGCCTCATTATTAAAAAGTATGTTCATATTTTTGGCCAAGGCATCATAATCGCCGGGAGGGAAAAGAAAACCTGTTTTTCCGTGTTCACCGACTGCAGAAACTCCACTTTCTAGATCAGAGCAGATAACCGGAATTGAACAAGACATGGCCTCAATTTGAACCACTCCAAAATTTTCGTTATTACTAATCGATGGCAGGATCAGCATTTCAGATTGGCGCATATACGCGCTAAAGAGATCGACATCTTCAATTTTACCCAAAAAATGAACTCGGGCGGCCACCCCGGCGCTTAAACATAAACGGCGCCACTCACCTTCTTTTGGTCCTGAACCAATAATAAGAATATGCTGATCAACCTCTTGCGCCGCTTTGATTAAAATATCAACGCCCTTATACCCTACTAAACGACCGACAAATAAAGCGTAACGGCCAAACTCTTTTTTAATACTTTCTCTGTGAGTTTTCACGCGGGAATTATTTGGAAATTGATTAGGGTTAATACCAAAGGGAATGATTTCACATTTATCGCGGAACAGCGGTAGAACTTCCGAAAATTTTATATGGTTTTCTGTGGGTACATATATTTTCTGCAATCGACGCAAAAAGGCCTTTTGCAATGGAGTGTAAAGTAACTTTAATTTTTTTTGGCGGATAATATCACTATGGTAGGTCGCCACGACAGGAATATGAGCAGGAATCTTAAGGGCCATCAATTCGGCCATAGGATTCGGAGAATGGATATGAACCATATCGTAATTTTTAGCAAGACTGGGTAGGAATAGTAATTGCGGAGTAATAGTTTGTGAATAGAGCACACCCCAACGTGCCATGCGGTGTACTTGCACCTGATTGATGACTTCATTGGCCGGCATGGGACCTTCGTTAGCACAAAGAACATCTATTTTCCAATTGCGAATCGCTAGGCCTTCACAAATATCTTTAACAATCGACTCCATTCCACCGCGGAAGGGGTGATAGTATTTTCCAACATGAAGTATTCGCATAACCTTTAAACTCCCTTTAATGCTAATTATAGTTTAATTGACTTAATTCTTCTTTATAAGCTGGAAAAACTAACCCCCTTTTGTTGAGCTGGACGCTCAACTCATTGCCGAGAAGAAACCCTTATAATTACAAACAGTTAGGCTATTACCAGAATAACTAGCCCATTGTGTCATTTCTCCATGGGCCCTTGAAACTAGTACTATTTTGAGTAAACTATCGCCAGTTTAAATACGACAAAAGGGGTTCCTATGGGACAGGCCATTTTTCAATATTCCCAGACAACAGAAAAAATTCACGTCAACGTGATTCCATTTTATCTTCCAGAAAAAAGTGAACCCGAAGAAAAAAAATATTTTTATGCTTATAAAGTCAAGATTACGAATAATAGCGGCGAAGATGTACAATTATTATCACGTAAGTGGGTTATCCGTGACGGCAATGGTACTGAGAGAGTTGTCTCAGGTGAAGGCGTCTTAGGAAAAATGCCTTTTATTAAAAAAGGTAGCAATTACGAATACACCTCATTCTGCCCTTTGCGCACGACTACTGGTAATATGCGTGGTAAATTTGAAATGATTGATAGTCATGGAGAGCATTTTTGGATTACCATTCCCTTGTTCTTCTTAAGGCATCCAATCACCTTCCAATAAGTCTTGCTGATCATTTAACACTTATTTAAAATATAATAATGAATATCCTGGCAAGTTTGATCTTTTTTTTCACTCTTCCTCTTTTAATAGCGAAAGAATGCATTCCCACCAATCAGACGCCAATCACTGGTTATAAGGCCGGTGTTCTACTCTTACATGGACTCAATTTAAAACCCGAAAAGATGGGTTTTTTAGCTGATTGGTTTAAAGACCGTAAAATTTATCCCATTATTGGTCACCTCCACGGCCATCGTGGGACCTATGAGAGCTTTAAAAAAGTTTCCTCAAAGCAGTGGGTAGACGATGTTTTTCAAGATGCCTGCCGCTTGAAGTATAGCTTGCCACCACAAACTCCGCTCTATGCTCTAGGTTATTCTCTCGGTGCTTTAAGTTTTCTCAATTTTTTAAAGGCCCATAAAAAGCAATTTCTCTTTAAAAAAATGATCTTCTTGGCCCCTGCAATAAAAATTCCATGGTATGCTAAGATTCCCGAATTAATGGCCTTCATCGCTCCTAGCTTTTCCCTACCCAGCTTTAACTTAGAGCAATACCGCCTCTACAATTCCACACCATTACAGGCCTATACGGCGATGGGCGATGCTCGAAAAAGCATTGATCAAAATTGGCAATCTTTCAAATCGATTCCGGCACTCATCGTCATGGATCCAAAAGACAAATTAGTGAATTACCAAGAAATTAAGCGTCTCCTCAAACGATATCCAGAGCTGCCCTGGACATTACATCCAGTGGAGACCAATCCAGTGGGAACCAAAGATCACATTCATCATCTCATTATCGATCAAAATACCCTAGGTTTCAACGCTTGGAAGCAGCTCCAGGAGCTGATGCACGTTTTTTTGGCACCTTATCCCGCCAATAAATCCCACTAGCCACTTTTTTTCCGCTATTTATGGCGGGCCCTCGTAATTGCCAAATCTATGTTAAAATAAGATATATTTGCTCCTAAGAGAGCATTGACGAGGACGGTGGAATGAGAACACTCATTTTGGATGCCACCTTTTACCCAGTGAAGGTAGTTGATTGGCAAAAGGCCTTATTACTCATTTTTACGGGTAGGGCCGAGATTGTAACAGAATATAACGACCGCTATATTCAGGCCACCCATACGCGTTTTAAACTCCCCAAAATCCTCCGTCTTTTTGGCCGCCACCAAGGCCATCGCCGAGTGAAATTTTCGCGTGCGAATGTTTTTTGGCGCGATAAATATACTTGCCAATATTGCAATATCAAATCTAATTATAAAGACCTAACTTTTGATCATGTCATCCCCCAAAGCCGAGGCGGTGGTACAAACTGGACAAATATAGTCACCTGTTGTGCTAAATGCAACACCAGAAAAGGTGACAAACTCCCCCACGAAGCGCGGATGTTTCCCAATAAAAGGCCCAGAGAACCTAAATGGACACCACAATTATGCCTTAAACTAAAACAGGACGATCCCTCCGAATGGAAACAATGGTTTCCCACCTATAAACAACCGGCCTAAAATAGAGTAATATATAAGAAAGGATTTTTTATGAAGACACTTTTGGTCTCAGACCAAAAAGATTTCTGGCGTGATATACGGGAATTATTTAAACCACACCCTCAATGGGACCTTATTTGTACAATCAAAGGCACCGACGCTCTCAATACTCTCACCGTACAAGGCAATATCTGCTTGATTATTATTGAGGCCGGGCTTAAAACCGATCATGCCACCGAATTTGCCAAAACTATTTTGGAAAAATTTGGTGAGAGACCCATTCTTTTTATCGGCAAGGACGACTCTCTTACGGATTATGTGGACCAAGATTTTTGTAGTGAGTTCGACTTTGTCAATACAATACTCAGACCCATCGAACAAATTCATTTTGAAGAACAATTAAAAAATGCTGCGATCTGGACCCAAAATAATAATTTTAGTTCAGATATCGTCGATCTCCAAAAGGATGAATTTCTCCCCATCCGCCTACGCAATTTTAAATTATTTAACTCCGTCCCCTTTAACGCTTTTATGGAAGTCATTCCCGGCCAATTTGTCAAAGCTATTACAAAAAATAAGAAATACCATTTCTCCACTCTCCATCAACTGATCAAAAGAAATGTCCGATTCCTCTACATGGAAAGAAGCGAACGCTTATCTTTTATCGAGTCCTCTATCGATAAGGCGCGCAGTATACTTGATAGTCCAAATATTGACACGAAACAGGCGATTTCAGCACAATTAATTTTCCTTTCCAGTATTCAAGAATATATCCAAGATATTGGAGTCAGTGATGACCTGTGCGATATCATTGTGGAGTTTGTAGGAAAGGTGAATGCTGTCTCAAAAACCATGAAGAGTTTTAATGACCTTTGCAAAAATTTTAAATTTGATAATAGAGATCATTCCGAGCAGGCCCTTTTACTTTTTTATATTTGCGAATTGGTCTGCCAAAAACTAGAGTGGAATAGCGACCCGACCCGTAAAAAGTTGGGACTCGCGAGTATCCTTCACGATATTATGATACGAGATGATGAATTATTAATGATTAGCAATACAATGGACCCGCTTTTTGCCGCCATTTCAGATGATAAAAAACAAGAATTTCTCAATCACCCTACAGTCTCATCTCAAATGGCACACTATTTTACTGGCTTTACTGATGTCGAATTTATTATTAAAGAGCATCATGAAAGGCCTGATGGCAAAGGCTTCCCAGGAATGGTTCAGGCGGCCCGCCTGACACCTGTCAGTTGTCTTTTTATCCTAAATAGGTACTTGGTGGATCAATTATTATTAGAAGGCTTAACTATTCAAGGTTTTAAAACCTCTATTAATAATCTACCGGAAGGTTATACCTCTGCAAACTTTAAAGAAACTTGGCTGGCACTTAAAAAATTAATTAAATAAATAGATATTTAAGAACCAAGATCAACTTGAGAGAAGGCCTTAATTATTTCGCGATAAGTCGCCCGCGGGAAAGTCTTTTTTAACTCTCCGCAAATCATCACCATCAGCTCCTTCTTTGGTTTAGAACGATTTTGCATCCATAAATCAACGGCCATATGACAGACTAAAGTTACTTTGGCCAAGGGAGAGAGATCGTCTTTATACTCTAAGGCGACACCAACTCCACCGCTCATACCATGGTGCTGGAGAATTAAACTACTCGCCCCGATAGGCGCCCTTGGGTATTTCTTTAAGGCCTCGGCAGCTAAAAGGGCATGGTTCATCACTAACTCTTTATCTTCGGCCGTTAGTCCCGGGTGAAATAATAATTCATGCTCAACTTCGACGTCCGGAAACCGGTCATAAAGAGGCGCAAGAAAAATGTCATGATAAAAAAGGACAAAATTTAAAATATTTTTATGCTCCCTGGCGCCCCATTCCAGATGATCAAGAGTCTTAGTTGCCACAAAGGAGCAAAAGATACTATGAGAATAAAGGTTTCCACTTTGTTGGGCCTTAAGCCCTCGCATTAATTCACCTAAACTTTGAACTTCTTCAACGATCTCATCAATAGTCTCGAGGCACTCTTGCGACAATGCCATAATTTCTTTTTTTAAAGCGCCATCTTGAGTTAAGTTTTCCGCTAATAATTCAAAACCTAATTCGGCGGCTCCCAATTGATCAGCCGTTGAAGCACCAGAGCGGTTTTTTAAAGTTTGTAGAATATTAGTAGAGAGAGAATTGACCAAAGATAAACGATCATTAGATTGAATATAGATCTCACCGATTCCTAGTTTATTATATTGCTCTATTTTGCTACCCAAAATTTGTCCCGGCATGCCAATTGGTGCATATTCGGCCGTTTGTCCCTCTTTATTAGTGCGGATAAAAAGTGTCACCGTTAAGGGGTTATTGGCCTTAATTAAACGCAAAGGAAATGAGACAAATTCACTGGTCTTACGTTGTGCCATTTCCCTGGCCGTAACCTTCATCTCTTTGGCAATAACTTGGAGAAAGTTTTTAATATTGAGATTACCTTCAATAGTAATAATATCACTCGTATCAGAGAGAATTGAATTCTTCCCCAGAATGAAAATAGGATGATCGCTTGCTTTTACTCTCCGCCATTCATCAATGGCCTTGCCCATATCCCGACCAACAATCCGGTCCAGAGAGATCACCAGGTCCCAATTACGCTTTTGGTAAAAACTATCCGCTTGAACCGGGTCGGCACATAAGCAGACTTCAAATCCAAGATACCATTTGAGATTTAAAGAAAATAAATCTTGTAATAAAGGCTGGTGGCAAATAAATAGCGCATGCTGAGTTTTCATCAATTACTCTTTAATTAGCAAATAGCCCTGACCGTGACTCGATTTAATCGTATAATTCGATGCCCCCAATTTCTTGCGAATTTTAGAAATATGTTGATCAACGGTACGATCGGAAACCACAGAATTTTTTCCCCATACGGTATTAAGAATATCTTCACGACTCATCACCCGACTGTCTCTTAACGTCAATTGGTAGAGGATTTTAAATTCAATAGGGGTCATTTCAACAGGTATTTCTTCGGTGCCTTTGCGAATCGATAAACGTTGCAAAGTTAGGTCTAATTCCAAATCTCCATAGTAATGGAGGTTGTCATTTTGCTCTTCTATATCCCTTAGACGGGCATTTACGCGCGCTAAAAGCTCTAATGGCTCAAATGGCTTAACAATATAATCATCGGCACCTGAATTGAAGGCCATAATCTTATCTTTTAACTCTTGCCGTTTAGTCAACATGAGAATAGGAATTCTTTTCCTACCCATTTCATTCTTCAGTTTATAGCAGAAAGCTGTACCCGAACCATCAGGTAATCCTTCATCTAAAACAATCAAATCAATTTCATGCTCCAAAATTACCTGAGCGCCCTGACTGAGGTTCTCTGCAGCGAGGACGTTATATTCCCCCTGCAATGCATGCTTGATAATATTATGAATATCAAGATCATCATCAACTAATAATACTTTTTTCACCCTGCATATCCTTGAGACTTTTACACTAATTTTACCTCAAATAGGTAATAAAAATAAAGTATTATAATTTTTAAATTCTTGATTAAAATAGAACTAAGACGGAGGAAATTATGTCTGATCAAAATATGATTCGTATTGATAAAGACCTTGAAGAAATTATGCCCATGTTTTTGGATAATCGCCGAAAAGATTTAATTCAACTAAGCGAGGCCTTATCAATTAAGGATTTTAAGATTATCGAAACCATTGCGCATAAATTGGCAGGTAATGCTGGTAGCTATGGCCTTAGTCACTTATCAGAATTAGGGACCAAGCTAGAAGTTGCAGCTATGCAACAGAAAGAAGATGATATGATAAACTTAATTACTGAATACCAGCAATTCATGAATACATTACAAATAACTTTTGAATAGGAAGATGTCTTGAAAATGTTACCAAAAATTTTGGTTGTAGATGATGACCAAGATATTCTCAACTTTTTTAATATTGCAATTAGTGGTCACTCCTATGAAATGGTTGCGGCGAAGAATCCTGAAGAGGCCATAAAACAATTGGATGAAAACCAATTTCTGTGTGTTTTTCTTGATATTGTCATGGGTAAAAACCTCACCAGCGAAAAGGTGCTTAGCAAATTAAAGCAAATGCCTTCGTCCCCTCCAGTCATCGTCATGTCCGCTCATATGCAAACGGATTATGGAATAAAATTAAAAAAGAAGGGTATTCAAATTGTTGATACCTTAAAAAAACCTATTTCAAAAGCTCAGATCCTCAATAGTATCCAGGGATCACCCTTAAAGAATATCCTGATTGTCGACGATGATCCCGATATCCTCGCATTTGCTAAATTTGATACCCACCACAGTAATTACCGTCTCTATACTTGTAAAACTTCGGAGCAAGCTGAATATCTTCTCAAGCATGTCCCCTTCTTGTGTGGCTTTCTCGACGTCATCCTCGGAGTCAACCAAACGAGTGATTCAATCATTCAATATATTGAAAGTGAAGATAATATCCTTAATAAAAATATACCGCTTATTATCACCAGCCAATACCTTAAAAAAGAAGAAGGCCAGCGAATTGTTGAGCGTAGTACCCTCGTCCTTGATGCCCTTATCAAGCCATTTAAAAAAGGCTCCATCTTGGAAATGGCAGAAAAGGTTCGCACATGGCTTGAATCCCCAGAGACGATCTGTGCTGAACCCGATATTATTGTCGAGTATACTAAAGATACCGCCCAATCCAATGACCCCCTCAATGAATTTGAATCAGCGCTAAATCAAACTCTAGATGAACATTTTAACATTGGTTCCTTAATTACAGAAAATAGAGAAATCTATCATGATGAAGTCCTCCTGACAGAAGGCCACCCCGCGCAGGCGATACTCGCCAAAAAAAATCTGATTAAAGGTTTAGGGCCTGAAGAAATTAAAGATCAGATTTATCATCTAAAAGGAAAATATGAAGATACGTCGGGAGATATTATTCGGGTGAAAGGTTCAGGGGGGGGCACAAATAGTCAATCTCATAAAAACATAATGAAAAAGTCATTCCTTGAAGTGATCGAACAAATGGAAAGCGATGATGTCAACCGCCGAACGGCACATGGAATAACCCCTTTAATGATTTATGCCACACAAGGTAATGAAGAAATTATTAAGGCGCTCTTAGAAAAGGGTGGCGACTTAAAACTCAAAAGCCCCGATGGTAAAACAGCACTCCATTACGCTGCAAAAAATGGCCATGTAAAAATTTGCGAAATCCTCCTCGCCAAGGGAGCAAAGATTCACGATAAAGATGATGAAAAAAGAGAACCTCTACTCGAAGCGGTACTCGGGGGTCACCCTCCCGCTATCGAGTTTCTAGTGAAAGCAGGCGCCCGTATTCAAAACCGCTATAAAGAGCGCACCTATCTACATTTGGCGATTCAACGTGGAGACATCGCCTCGGCCATAGCTCTTTTAAAAAATGGTGCCAACCCCAATGATAAAGACCCTAATGGCCAAACGTGTATTCAATATGCCAAACGAAAATTACCCGCTTTGGTGAAAGTCATGGAAAAATTCGCCAAGAATATTATCTAGCAAATGTAAACAGGTCAAAATAGCGAACCTATGCTTAACATTAAAATCCATCGACACAAAGGTAAATAGATCTGCAAATACTTTTCACTTAGCGGAATTAGAAATATTCTTTTCCTATTATTTTTTTTAGTAGCTAAGAAAAATTATTAAAAGGTTTAGTGTTTCTTGATGAAGAGCATGAATGGATAGTTTCTTCAGAACTGACATGACCAATGCCAGCTTAATCCTCATAAACTTGGGCAGAAGCTATATCTTATTTGATAAAGTTTAAAGTTAGTTAAAGGATCGCTTTACTTTCAATTGATCTAACAAATTAATTTTTAGTATGCTTAAGCGAATGGCCAGAGCATCTACAACTAGGCCTAACCATTCGTTAATTTTATTTTTATTTTAGGCCGCTTGATGCCAAACATCTTTAACCCAGGTCGACCAAGTGTCTGAAACCCAATCTTTTGAACGAAGTTTATTTGTTACAAATTCTTCTAGTTCATTCGGATTGTTTACATTTAACCAAAGCGTCATATCCCATTCACCCATTGTCGACCAGGCCCATTTAACTTCTGACCAATCTTTTAACCAAGACCAATCTTCGGGTGTGTTGTTTCCAAGCCACTTTACTTTTACTTGAGCTGTCCAATTACTTTCCATCATTTACTCCTTTTATTATTTATAATAATAACTCTAAGGAAGCTTTAAACTTTATTCAATAGGAAATAATGGACAATCTCCATACCTAAGAACAAGCAAAGAAATCAGGTAATTAGAGCATCTCAAACCACAATAATAACTTTAGAAAAGTTTGTGAAAGCGTCCCATCCAGTAAATGAGAGTAATATCAATCCCCGGAGTCTCTCTCTTAATATTTCTACCACTAAATGGTTTGCCAACTTCATAAGGAGTTCTTTGCCAAATGAAATTGCCCGAACCATTCCTTTGTCTCACATCGAGTGGATATTTTGAAATCCTGACATCCTCATCGCCTGAATGCCGTCCCGGAACTGTGATGTACTCAATATCAGTATAATCAGCACCAGGAATCGAAATATATCGATGAGCTCGTTGCAATAGTCTAAAAATATTTGTTTTGATTCGTTGTCGCTTTTCTAGTGATACCTCTTTTGGAGCAAAACTATACTGAATAAGACTGAAATAAGAATTGTCATGGTGCCCGATATGAGTATTAACCATATCATAAGCGCTCTTTATATCTTTTCTTCTTTTTTGATTTTTTTCTAACCTAAAGTAATTATAGATACTTGTATTAAAGAGATTAAATTTATAATAACCATGATGATTATCCATCGAGGAAAAGTACAAAAAGAATTCAGCGGTTTCTGAAAGTTTACTGTATTTTTCTAATTCTTTTTCATATCTGCCGGGGTGGATATGATCGGCAATGACTAACATATTTAAACGCTGATAATTGATCATAAACCATTGAGTCGGAAAACTTGTTCTTCCTGAAATGCTTCTCGCAATTGTTAAGTCTCCACGATCTTCAAAAACAAGCCAATTATTCCCAATAATATAATCCATAATTATTTTTATTAAATAGGCCGCCTTCTTTTTTACTGCAGGATCATCGACGTGATCATAGGCCAAGCTCAGGCCAAAAATAACACCAGTGTATTGATCACGAGAAATACCGTTACGATTACCATGATAATTTACCCAGCGCTCTCCCATATAGGTGCTAGTTGTATAAAACTTGCTTTTTTGAATAGACTTACCAAGCATACTATTAATAGGAGCTGCGGCCCTTGAAAGTAGCCCTGTGAAGCCGTTAACTCCAAGAAGGTGTTCAACACCACCAAGTGCCATTTTGACGCTCTTCAGGGCTTCTTTATCTTTCATGACAGAATATCTGAACGCCTGAGAGGCCAAATAAGTGCCGCTCCAAATTGCGGAGTCACCATACCCTTCGATTGCGACGACCTCCCCTTTATTACCTGTTCCATTAGGGCCATAGGCCTCATACCAGGTAGAGGTATCATCCTTACTCAGTACCGAACCCACTAAAATCCCGTTGGATAAATTTTGCTTATGAATCTTTTCTTCTATATTTAGTATGGTTGCAAGAAGGTCATCATCACTCAATTGATCAACGGAATACTTTAAATATTCAGGAGTAGGTTTTCTTAGTTCTTCGTTAAATTCAAATGAGTTTGATATTTTCCTTAATGTTTTCTTTAAAGCTTTATTAAAAACTTTGTTAACTTTTCTGGTCATCAGTACTTTGACCACCTTCAATACACCACTCAGAAGGATATTACTTGATCCAATAGATGTTTTTATTTTCTGGTCTGTGACGTA